>NZ_JBBKBJ010000029.1:0-45413 GCF_037890145.1 Phocaeicola sp. HCN-6420 | reverse complement strand
ATATAAAATGAACGAATGTATAAATCTATTATCAAAAAATGAAAAGCATGAAAGTAAAAAACAAAATTTACCTGCTGGCAAGTTGTACTTTACTTGCCGGAAACATGTGGGCACAGAACATCTGCATTTCTACTCCCCAAACATCACTCGTGCTGAACGCACCGACCGGCGGGGAACTGAAATATCTTTACTATGGAAGCAAACTGAGCGAAACAGATTTGCAAAACATCAACGAAGCAAAGAATTGCGATCATACAGCTTATCCGGTATATGGAATGAACTGCCCAAGTGAAACAGCATTGTCCGTCAGGCATGCAGACGGAAACATGTCAACCCAAATGGAAATTGTCGGTGTCGATACGGATAAAGATGCTCAGAGTACCCTCACCACTGTCCGCCTGAAAGACAAAGTCTATCCTTTTTATATAAATGTATGCTACAAAGCTTACACAAATGTCGACATGATAGAAACGTGGACGGAAATAAGCCACTCCGAAAAAAAGCCGGTTTGCCTGACTCAGTTTGCATCGGCCTACCTGCCTATCCGCCGAGGAAACGTATGGCTTTCGCACCTTTCCGGATCATGGGCCAACGAAGGACAACTTACACAAGAACCTCTTCAACCGGGCATGACAATCATCAAGAACAAAGATGGAGCGCGTAACTCGCATACCTCACATGCCGAAGTCATGTTCTCACTCGATGGAACGCCACAGGAAAATAGAGGTAGGGTTATCGGAGCAGCACTTTGCTACACAGGCAATTATAAATTGAGAATCGATACCGACGACAGCGACTATCATCAGTTCTATGCGGGCATCAACGAAGAGAACTCGTCGTACACACTTTCTAAGAAAGAAATATTCCGTACACCTGCCGTTGCCTTAACCTACACCGACGAAGGTCTGAGCGGAGCGAGCCGCAATTTCCATAAATGGGGAAGAATGTACAAACTGGCTCATGGGAACAAGGTACGCGATATTCTGCTGAATAGCTGGGAAGGAGTATATTTCGACATCAACCAGCAGGGCATGGACCAGATGATGGGCGACATTGCTTCGATGGGTGGTGAACTTTTTGTGATGGACGACGGCTGGTTTGGCGACAAATATCCGCGCAAGAACGACAGTTCTTCACTGGGCGACTGGGTGGTAGACAAGAACAAACTTCCCGAAGGTATCGAGGGGTTGATAAGAGATGCCAAGAAGCACGGCATCAAATTCGGTATCTGGATTGAACCGGAAATGGCGAACACTACCAGCGAACTGTATGAAAAGCATCCGGAATGGATACTGAAAGCTCCGCAGCGTGATCCAGTTCTGGGACGTGGAGGCACGCAGGTGGTACTCGATCTTGCCAATCCGGAGGTACAGGATTTCGTATTCAAGGTAGTAGACGACCTGATGACACAGCATCCCGACCTCGCTTATATTAAGTGGGATGCCAATATGCCTATCATGAATCACGGCTCCAACTATCTGACAGCCGATAATCAGAGTCACATGTATATTGAATATCACCGGGGATTCGAGAAAGTGTGCCAGCGTATCCGCGCCAAATATCCGGACTTAATCATTCAGGCTTGTGCCAGTGGCGGCGGTCGCGCCAACTACGGCTACCTGCCTTACTTCGATGAATTCTGGGTAAGCGACAATACAGATGCCCTGCAACGTGTATACATGCAGTGGGGAACCTCTTATTTCTTCCCTGCTATCGCCATGGCTTCGCACATCAGTGCGGCACCCAATCACCAGACTTTCCGTACCATTCCACTGAAGTACCGCATCGATGTGGCGATGAGCGGACGACTGGGCATGGAAATCCAGCCTAAAAACATGACCGACGAGGAAAAGGATTTGTGCCGCAAGGCTATCGCCGACTACAAAAAGATTCGTCCTATCGTACAACTGGGAGATATCTATCGCCTGGTTTCTCCTTACGACCATCAAGGAGTAGCTTCATTGATGTACACCAGTCCTGAAAAGGACAAGGCAGTGTTCTACTGGTGGAAGACCGAACATTTCGTCAACCAGCACTTGCCTCGTGTTACAATGGCGGGACTCGACCCTGAAAAGACCTACCGCATTACGGAATTGAACCGGATAGACAACCAACCACTTGCATTCGAAGGGAAGACATATAGTGGTGCTTACCTGATGAAAAACGGTCTGGAAATACCTTATAACCATATTGTAGACTATCACAAACAGAACGATTACTCCAGCCGCGTATTATATCTGGAGGAAATCGACTAAAAACAAAAATTAAATGCTTTAAAAGCTGTTTCAGCGACTACCAAACTGAAACAGCTTTTTTTATAAAAAAGTTCAGAAAGAGCATTTTTAGAAAGGCCTTTCATTAAACTTTCCGTCTGAAAAATTTTATAACTATATGCTTCCTCTCATCGTTCTTTATACCGGTAACCCAGAACTATCTGAAGCAAGCTTCTGTCATCAATAATAATTATCTGCATTCAAAAATATATTCGAAGATAAACTGCATAAAAATCCCCTTATCAATACACATTCTTATTTCAAAAAGAATAAGTATCAATAAGGGGATGTCTATTTAAATAGAAAAAATATATTCAATCTTAAGCAGCCTTCATAATTGTACTGAAAAGATGTAAATTTATTCCCAGTCGTCTGTACGGAACGGATACAAAGGCAATTCACGCAGATTGGCTACATTTCCCGGCTGGAAGTCGCGGAAACAATAGCGTACGGCAACCGGCCGTGCTACCTTATCACAGGTAACTTTAATCTGCAAGTTATTGAAGACTTCTGCTTTTGCAGGATAAAAGACCTTATCACTTCCGGCAACTTCGAAACCTTCCATGCCCGACAAGCGGTTAAAGCCTTCTTCTGCATGGTCGAACGACAAGATAACGGCACCGTCTTTTACTTCCATCAACTTATAAACCGGGCCGTAAGCTTCTATGCCCGGCACATGATACGTCTTGCTCAACGCCATATAAGCCAGACGTTTTCCTACATCTGACTTGTTCTTGGGATGAACATTCTTTATTTCATAAGGCTGTACCAGATCGTTTGTCGAAATCATTCCACTATTCGGGATGATGGACTGTGCCTTGAACTGTGCTTCACGCAGGTATGCGCTTGCAGTTGTTTCCGTAGAGTTGAAAGGAGCAATCTCTACATAATAGAACGGAAGTTCACCCAGTCCCCATTCTTTACGCCAAAGTTCCACCATGGTCTTCAAGCGTTCGGCATACGTCTTGTGCTTGCCCACGTTCGATTCTCCCTGATACCACAAGAACCCTTTAATGGTATAATTCTGCAAAGGCTTCAGCATGCCGTTGTACATCAGTGTCGGGCTCAGGTAATGCCACCAGTCGTGTCCGTCTTCCTTACGGATATCACGCTTCAAGTCGATATCGGGATACTGCGAAACAATCTCACGGGGCAACCATCCTTCTACCATCGAACCACCCCAGCTACAATTGATGATACCGATTGGAATATCCAGTACCTGATTCATCATCATGGCAAAATTGAAGGCTGTCGCACTAAAGGCAGGAGCATTTTCCGGATTGCTCACCTTCCAGCTTCCCTTACATTCGTCGACAGGCTGCAACTGTCCGTTCTTTTCGACTGTAGCCACACGGATTCCTTTCCACTTCGATGCTGTAGCTATCGTTTCATTGGCTCCGGCTATCGGACAATTCCAGAAACCACGTAGAGGCATTTCCATATTCGATTGTCCGGAACAGAACCAAACCTCCCCTACCAGCACGTTGTTCAGTTTCACTTCCTCCCCATCGGAGATAGAAATCGTATAGGTCTGATAGCTTGCAGTAGGTGTCTGAATCTTAGCTATCCACTTGCCATCGGCCCCAGCTTTCACCTTATAGGCTTCATTATTCCACGACGGACGGATAGTTACTTCGGCATTTGCATCAGCTTTTCCCCACAGACAAGCTTCCGTCTGCTGCTGCAATACCATATTGTCACTCATAATATCGGGTAAACTGACCTTTGCCCACGCACCGGCCTGCATCATCAACAAGCAAGCACTTACAATCCATTTCTTCATTTTCATAATATTTTAAAGTCCACTATTCATTACCACTTCATGAGTTTCTTAAGATAAGCAGTCAGCTCGGATGCCATCTTCTGCTGCTGTCGCATAGACGGATGATAACTGGCCCCCATTCCCAATGAACCTGTTTGCGGTGACATATCGAAACGATATACTTCTTTATCTCCGTCTTTGTTCATTTCGCCGACAACCGTATCCATTGCTTTCTTTATATCACTCAGTGCCTGACTGTCCGTCATAGACCCGCTCAACAAAACCAACTTGGCTTTTGGATAAATAGAACGGAGTTTTTTCATAAAACGACGATACCCATCGGTCAGCAAATCCATGTCATAATCATTCAAACTGATATCGTTTGTACCCAAGTTGATGCACACTACATCGGGAGTATACAGAGCATGGTTCCACAGTTCGGTAGAATCTGTAAAAAGTACCTGTTCGTACATGGCAGGCATACAGTCTTTGCTACCCGAACGAGGTCCGGCATAATTACGATATATCCCTATTCCTGAACGAGCCACTACAAGATGTTGTGCTTTCAGTGCCCGTGCTGTACGAGCCGCATAGGTATAAAAATGATTTTCGGTGTCATAAGTAAACGGATCCTTCGGGTTCTCCGATTCTACTCCATACCCGCAAGTGATGGAGTTTCCGATAAATTCAATCCGACGTTCAGGCAACACCGGAGCCTCTCCAAGCTGACATCCGTTGTCCAGATAAAAACCTTTAAATGCAGGTTTCAATTCATATCCCTCTATAGCATACATAATCCGTACGCTATGAAGCCCTTCGGGAAGTCCTTCTGCCAAGGTCTGTATCGAATCGTTCTCTGAAAAATTGATTCGGTACGGCAAATTATCATCAATCTCCACCATGAAGGCTCCGCTTCCGGGCTTAGCTTTCATCTGCAGGGAAGTCCCTTCAAAATTGGCAAAAATGCTGACTCCCGGATAAGTAAAACGGACTGTATGAGGAATGGTTTTACTGATTCTCCCCATATAAACAATATGTGAATCATCGGAAGAAATAAATTCTTTATCTCCCTGACGAGTTTCTGCAGAAACAGGAAAAGATAATCCGGCTATTATACCAAATACAAATAAACCGGACAGACAGTTCTTATTTTTCATATATCATAGTATTTTTTGCAAATATAGTATATCTACACGAAGAAGGGTTGATACTTTTTTATCAAAAATCAGTGTTTTTACATAAGTTTTTTCCAAAAAAGGTTTTCTTTACTTTAACAAATCATGTAGATAGCCCCCAAATCCACACAATTCGTTCGCAAGAAATCTTCCAAAATATTTGATTACGCCAATGATTAATCCTACCTTTGCACGCACATAACGAAAAAGCGTTTTGTAATCCTCATCGGAGGGCAAGAAAAAGCCGGATAAGATGACTGGGTAAAACCAATCAACTTATCCGGCTTTTTTAATTTATCAAATCAGAGTGTTTATCAGAAAAATATGAAAGAGCTTGATCTGACACAAGGAAATGTTTCAAAAGTACTGTTCCAGTTTGCCATACCTTATCTATTGGCCAATGTATTGCAAGCCTTATACGGTGGTGCCGATTTATTTGTCGTAGGACAATTTGACGACGCGGCAAGCGTAGCCGGAGTAGCAATAGGCAGCCAAGTGATGCAAACCATTACAGGTATCATCCTCGGACTGACTACCGGAGTGACTGTTCTCATCGGCATAGCTACCGGAGCACGCAATTACAAAGAATCAGCTTCCATTATAGGTTCGTCGGTATGGCTGTTTGCCATCACAGGAATCCTGCTCACACTATTGATGACTATCCTGCATAATCCCATAGCCCGCATCATGCATACCCCGGCCGAAGCCATGCACGATACAGAAATGTATCTACTGATCTGCTCGTTGGGCATCCCTTTTATTATAGGTTATAACGTTGTCTGCGGAATTCTACGCGGACTCGGCGATTCTCGCACACCACTTTATTTCGTAGCATTGGCCTGTATGGTCAATGTTATACTCGACTTTGCTCTGGTAGGAGGTCTGCACATGCGTGCAGCAGGAGCGGCAATTGCCACCATCTCCTCGCAAGGAATCAGTTTCCTGACTGCCCTATGGTTCCTGCATCGCCGAGGTTTCAGCTTTCCATTTACCCGACGTGACATCCGCCTGAACGGAAATCTGTCACAACGAGTCGTATTGCTGGGAGCTCCCATCGCCCTGCAAGATGCACTAATCAACATTTCCTTCCTGATTATTACAGTCATCGTCAATCAAATGGGTGTCATCGCATCGGCAGCATTAGGGGTAGTCGAAAAAATCATCGTGTTTGCCATGCTGCCTCCCGTAGCCATTTCATCAGCCGTTGCCGCCATGACTGCACAAAATTATGGTGCCGGCCTTATCCATCGTATGAACCAATGCCTGCGTTCAGGTATCGCAATGGCATTAGTCTTCGGTATTTCAGTATGTGCCTACTCACAATTTCTGCCGGAAACTCTTGTAAGAATCTTTACAGACGATGAATCCGTAGTCGCCATGGGAGCAACCTATTTGCGGGGATACAGCATCGACTGTATCATCGTCAGTTTCGTGTTTTGCATAAATTCTTATTTCAGCGGACAAGGCAACTCATGGTTCCCGATGATTCACAGTCTTATAGCTACATTTCTCTTCCGTATACCTCTATCGTGGGCCTTCAGTCATATCGATCCGACAAGCCTTTTCTGGATGGGATATGCCCCGCCACTCTCCACAACGGTATCGTTACTGATATGTTTAGGATATCTCTTGTGGTGGAGGAAAAAATTAGAACAAAAACAATCACCGCTCAAACAATAATACTATTTTTCAATGTTTTAAATGAACAATTAATGCTATCTTGCGTATATATAAATAAGGACCAAAAGAAAAACATTTTATAGTTATGAAAAAATTCAACGCAACTGCTATCATACTTTTCAGTTCTCTGTTCTTCCTGAACTCGTGTAACCAGACAGAGGATGTTTTAATCAGTCAAGACAACTGTTTTTCATTAACCTGTTTTCAGACGGGATGGACAGAAGATAGCTCCAGAGAACAAACACGTGTCGTGACAGACAGTGAAGGAAAAGGTTCCTTTGTAGAAAATGACTGCATTGAAATTCAAATCAAGTCTGAAGCAAAAACCACCACAACTCAGCTAACTTATGCTGGCGGACAATGGACTCCCAATCTGCAACGCAGTGACTATGGACAAGGAGAACTTTACCTTACGGGCATTTTCCCCATACTTCCACAGTATGAAGGCGATGCATCAGTAAGAAAAATCAGCTTGCCTGTCCAACAGCATGATAAACAGAATTATGCGGCAGCAGATATTTTATTCGGAAGCACCACCGTCGATGCCAGCAGCACTTCTGCCGTCATGCAGTTTCGCCATGCACTGCACCGGATTTTTATAAACTTGAAAGGGTCTGTACCTGATGATCTGAAAATAGAAATACGAAGTCGTACTGAAGGAAAAATTTCTATCGCAAGCGGAAATGTAACTTTAACAGAAGAGGCAGAACCGACTTATACATGGATCACTCCTCAACAAGAAACGTCGAATATCTACACAGCAATTATTCTTCCTCAAGAAGCAGAGGCATATCGTAACGGCGACGGACTTATCCGCCTGACAAGTGAGGGGAAAAGTGTAACATATCCACTCAATTCTGATATCGAAAGTTTCTCTCCCGGCATGCAGACAACTTTCAACCTGACACTAAAGTCTGATGAAACAGGAGGAAGTGCCGACATGGATTTCTGCAACCAAACTTATTGGGTATACGGAATTACATCCCCAGACTTCCCCGGCAAGGAAAATATTCAATCGTATACCGTAGACGTAAGCTCTTTCCCTGAAGGAGAATGGATGCGCTACGCTTACGAAAAGCTGGGACTTCCAAATGAAGAAAACTACCTGACCTGGAAGGAGGGCTGTGGATGGTACGATTGTAACAAGACATTCCAGTATATCGGCGACAGAAATATGTGCTGGGCTGCAACTGCTTCCAACCTTATTCACTGGTGGCTGGAGCACAACCGAAAATACATCGAAGCATACGAAGCTAAATATGGAGGGGATCCTTGCCCTATGGGATATCGTAAAATGACAGAAAAAGACCAGAATCATAGCGAAGTCTTTAATTTTTTCAAAGCTTCTTTTCCTAATCAAGGAAGCTGGGATACAGGAGGCGTAAACTGGTTTATCAACGGAAACAAGCAGAACCTGACATATTGCTACAATGAAAATTTTGAAGGATTCTTCTCTAAAGTATTTTCCAAAAATGATGCAGTTGCAACCGAAACCCGTAACTTATCGAAGGAAAATTTTAATTTATGGATGAAAAATGCTTTTCGTACCAACAAGGCTATTGGATTCTCGGCTAACGGTTTTGTCGGTCCTAATGGCAGCCGACATTCAATGACTATCTGGGGAGCCGAATTCGATGCTGAAGGCAACGTAGCATTTTTATATTTCTGTGACAATAACTATGGAGAAGAAGAACCTAATCATGCTTCCATGAGAAGATTTAAGGTAAAATACAAAGAAAATACAACTCAGGGAACGTATCTTACTCCGCTGGATTATAATGACGGTACTCAACCCAAGGCACAAGCCGTGATTGGGTCGCTTACCCTCGTCGATTTACGACTCGATATCTGGAAGGCAGCCTTCCCTGACGTAAAATAGAGGAGAATTGACCGCTATAACAACATATCCGCCATTGATGGTTTCTATTGACCTCAATGGCGGATACTGTTTTTATATAGAACTTCATCGATGAAGTTCATACTTTATAAATTACGATCAAGCAAAAGAGCCAGCGGATAAATATACTTATTATAAATCTTTAGTTTTTCCAAATCTACCCTATTGCCAGCATAAGGATTATTAGCCTCATTATAAAAAAAGATGTCGGTCACATCTCCATTCCGAACAATACGGTCGCCCAACTGAGGTATATCCTCTACATCAAAGTTTTCCAAAGGGAGCATATCTACCCGGCAGGGTATGTCATTACCCAGCAAATTCATGTTATGATTGAAAAGGACAAAACCTCTTCGCTTGAAGTCCAGACGTATACCGTAAGGACGTCCCGTCAAAAAAGCGTCGGCCGCTTTTACCATATAATTTTCCATATTTGCTTTGCTATTCAAAAGGCAGTGCAAAATTAGGACTTTTTCGAATAAACCAAAAACAAGCTAACATATTTTTACGAACAAAGAGACGTTAAAATCTCACACCGCACAAACATTAGATTGTTCATATGCAGTAATGCAGCATCACCTTAAAAATGAGAATAAAAGCTATCGAATATATCTTGACACGGACGTGATACGGCCTCATCACAAACGTGACGATACCAAAGCACGAAGGTGTCAATATCTCATCACGAACGTGTCAAGCTAAAAACAAAACCTACTTCTACTTAAAATCATTTCTACATTTTTCACTACATACCGTTACAATAATCAGACGTTGATTTTTCTGTAACGATTTAGTAACGGAACTTTGTCCGAAGAGAATATACAAGATATATAAGATAAAAAAAATACGGAACCCAATTATGAATTCCGTATTTTTGTTTACACAAGATATCTTACAATACCATTTTTTCTACCAACCACTTAATAGACTTTAGCTCTCCATCTAGGATCACCGATATTATTTTTATATATCTCGTGATTCTTTACACGCTCTGTATTCTGGAAATACAGATTTACACTCTTTGCGTTTCCGTATGGGAATATACTACCAATTCCAGAATATTCACTTCCTTGTGATGGAGAATTACCAAACAAGTTATCAACATTATGCATCAACGGGTCTCCATTTTTATACGGAGGATTTGGATTTTCCATCAACTCTACAGCAGATATCCCTACTGTACCAGTTTTCACAACCAATTGTTCCGTTCCATTAATACAATAATCAGGCCAACGTCCAGCACTGTTACTCGTTGATGAGAATGCACCAGTATTGAATATTTCCGTTCCTGTATAATTTCCAATAGTAGAATAATTATTTTCTATATCAAATGTCATTATACCAGATCCTTTAATTGTATTAATATACATACCTGCAAAATACATAGTTCTGCTATCATCTTCTTGTTTAGCTAAAACGAACAAATTATTTTTAATAGTAATCTTACTACCACCTGGCATATACTTCAAATCAAACATTTCATATCCACTTGTTCTCGTGCTAAAATTTACAACAGTATTATTCTCAAACGTTATGTTGTATTGAATATCACTACCCCAATTCAAATCAGCCCCACTATCAGTAAACAACTGTTCACGAGGTGAATCATAAAATGTATTTCTTCTGAATATCATATTCTTATATATATTTGATTTGGCATGCTTACCATCTCCATCAATCCATCCATATCCCTGACCTTTAGTATTATAATAGCCGCAGTTATAGAATAAACAATCTTCAACTAAGAATTCTTCAAAAACTTTTCGATTAGCACCTTGCACACGGACAAATCCACGAATCATTCGCTGGAATGTACAATTCTTCAACTGTATAGAAGAAACTGTTATAGCCATTCCATCAGAATACATATTCATAAAATAGTTACCTGTAGCAGAGGTCGACACTCCGTAATTAAAAGCACCAGGACAGTCAAAATCAATCCCTTCAAAAATAAGGTCCTTAATATTAATACCTCCAAGTTCACCAGACAAAGGATGTCTTCCCAAATAAAAATGTGCTGTTTGAGGAGAGCCATCCACCTGAGACATACCATTCAGTAATACTTTTGCCCTCTTACCCATAGCAAGATCTTCATCTCTTGTTTTAAGAGTCAATCCCTTACAAAGATTTACAGAACTTGCTAAATAATATGTTTTTCCACCTTCAAGTTCGTATATAGTTCCTTCTGATAAACCATCATCTGCTACAAAATTATTTAATATTGTATCTATTCTACATGCATTAAGAGCGGTGGCTCCTGGTATCGTATCATTAGGATCACAATAATGCTGTATAAGAATAGGTTCACCCGGATCTCCATCTGTACGTATAACACATGTATTATATATAGCATCCCAATGTACAGGAATATTCTCGTTCTCCACATCTACTACATATACACTGTTTTGAGTCAAACCATCAACGTCAATATAGCCATTTGTAAAATCAGTATCGGTTATGGTATAGTCTTTCCACTTATCAGGAAGAGCAGCAGATGGATTCGTAGGTGAAGCTTGTACTTTTAATTTTTGCATTACAAAATTACCATTGGCATCTATCTCAAAATTTTTAAGAAAAGACTCATCACCTCCCGCATTAGCCAATGCACGATCTATTTTTACGCGGAATGTAGTTTTCGTTATATCTTCTACCGTTATAACTTCAGGAACATTATATCGTATATCTGTTGTTAACTGCATATAATCAGCCCATTCATTAGTACTACCATAACCATACCAATTTGAGTTATATTCTTCTCCTTTGGCAGAAAGAGTACGAATTGCGAATCTATAATCAGTACTGTATTGTAAATCCTTAATTATAATATCCAAACAATCAGGACCAACAATTGTATCACCTATAATATTGGCAGGATTTTCCCAATCGGAAGCCAAGCCGGATGACACAGCAGGCAGCAAAGCCCATTTCAGTTCATAACCAGCGCAACCTTTAACTCCATACCAATATAAATGTACATCATTGGAATTCACGACCTGACATTTGTAAGGATCATTATCACCTTTCCCTGTGTTATCATCTTTACGAAACATCGTCATAAACTCACGGTCTAAACTTCCGTATTCAGACATCGTTATAACGTCATCCTTACAAGAAGAAAGGATAACCAACATTAAGAATGTTATTAAATAACAAAATTTGTTTTTCATATTAGCTATTAGATTTAGTTTTTATATCCATAATAGTTCTTATATTCACCGGCACTGCGTTGTATAGCGCTCTGAGGGTAAGGCAATATGTATCGTATAACCGGCAAAGTATTCATACCTCCAGACACAGGGCCACCATCTGGCAATAAAGACCCATCAGAATTTACTAACCAAATATTTCCATTTAAATCACAACGAATATAGCCATAGAAAGAATACATACATTGAGCTTTTGGAGTAAAATCGTCCCACCATTGATAGAACTCTTCACCTTCATAATCATCTGAAGGCGGGTTGTTAACCCTTTCATAAGGATTATATATGTCAAGAACATTAAGAACTTTATTCGGATATTTGGTTATATCATTACTATTCTCAACTTCTTTCCAATACATCATCGTAGGAAGTTTTTCATAATCAATACCATCGTATTCTGAAACTTGTTCCAAGAACTGAGGAGAACCACTAGCATTCTCTGCAACAGAGAAATAACGATAAAAAGAATAATAAACCACCTCGTTATACAGATTATTTCTTACCAAATCTTTCCAACGCATATTTTCTCCCGCAAACTCAAATTTACGTTCATCCAATACTGCTTTTAGAAACGTTTCCTTCGATGCTGCAACCGTTTTAATATAAGAATCCACCAAAGTTTGATCATCAAACGCGCGTGAACGTACTTTTCTAAGTTGTTCAATAGCCTTTGCTCCGTTAGGACCACTCACACCGTCTTCTACTTCATTAACAGCTTCTGCATACATAAGCAACACATCTGTATATCGCATATAAGGGAAATTGATGCCAGTATTACCTTCTGTCATATTACCTAAAGGAGACTCTGTCCAAAACTTTGACCATTTATTGTTAAAAACAGTATAATCAGAATTAATCAACGGAGTTCCATCGTACTCATAATACCACATTCCATTAAGATAATCACGACGTTTATCTTTTTCATGAAACATGTAACGATAGAAGGCGCTTACACGTGCATTACCACTGCTTCCCCCCCAGACATTATTTCCAGTAGTTGCACTATTCCACATATTTCCCTTAGGTCCATGATAATATCCAATACCTCCACTCTGATTCTGTGCAAAAGGTATTTCAAAAATAGGATCATCATTATTAGTAACCTTATAATTGCACTCATCATAGAACACCTGATAAAACTCCTTTTGCAAATCATGTGTATTTGAAGAAATAACAGAATCACAATAAATACGGCAAATATCATAATAGTCCTTATAATTATCAGGGCGTTTCATTACTCCATAACTTGCAGGATTTAATTCATCAGGGTGTAATGAATAGCCACCACATGATAATGCGATACGAGCAATCATAGACCAACAAAACTCTTTAGACACTCTCTCTACACCTTCACTTAACTGATTGGCAAACATCATATTAGGAGCAGCCTGTTCAAGATCTTCAATAAGATGATTATATATTTCCTCTCGGGCCATAACAGGCATTACCTGATTCTCTACTTGAATAGATGGAGTAAAAGAAAATGGAATATCACCGAAAAGCACCACCATATCATGATAAAACATAGCTCTAATGACCTTTGCCTCACCAATCATCTGCAAAACTTCAGAATCATTGGCAAACTCTGAATTCTCCGCATTATAAATAAAATTGTTACAATATTCAATACCTTCATATGAAGCATTCCATAGCTTTTCTATCTCACTGCCATTACTCGTACAATCAAAACGACGATAGCTATTATCTGTTGCCATGTCAGAAGTAGATGTAGACATGTCGACATCGCTGTTTAAACAAAATCTAGCTATATAATAATCACCACCATAAGTACTTCCATCAAGTAATTGTGTATAAATACTATTCAACAGGACATTCATTTCTTCTTTGCTGCTGAAAATATAATCATTATCAAATTTGGAAGGCGCTTCTACATCCAAAAAATCAGTACAAGATGTGAATCCCAAAACTGATAATCCCATTATAAAAATATTTTTGAATTTCATATACAGTATAATTTATATATTAGAATGTAATATTTGCACCGAACACAAAGCTACGGCTACGCGGATAACGATTATAGTCCATACCGCAGGTCAAACCAGTCTGTATATCTACTTCTGGGTCATAACCAGAATACCCAGTTATAAGAAATAGGTTCGTTGCACTGACATAGAAACGTAATCTTGACATTTTAAGTTTTGAAATAATCTTATTAGGCAATGAATAACCTATCGTAATATCTTGCAAACGTAAGAATGAACCATCCTCTATAAAATAAGAATGAGTTACTTTATTTTCTATATCTGCAGGATTCCATAAAGTTTTACCTTCATTCATTTGCTGATAAACTTCCAAAGAATTTGGTACTTGTGATGACAAATAAAGAGACTGTCCGTTTTCTAAGGTATAAATCCAACGATCATTAAACTTGGACAAAACATTATAGAAATTATCGCTATTATCTTCTGCCGAAGACAATTGATAAGCCGTAGCGTTATTAATGTCAAAACCTACCATAAAATTAAAGTTGGCTGTAAAATCGAATCCTTTCCATTGCCCATTTAATCCGAAACCTCCCTGAAAATCTGGTGTAGTATTACCTATAACAGTACGGTCGTCTTCTGTAATTTTTCCATCACCATCTAAATCCTTAAACTTGATTTTACCAGGTAATGTAGCTTCTCCAGAATTACTACTCTCAAAAACCTCATTTATAACAGTATTTTCTTTCGGTACAGCAATATTTCCTTGAGTAGGATCAAATGTAAATTCATCAAAACTATAAAGTCCATCATATACAAAACCATAAATCAGCCCAACTTCATCACCGACTTTCAAACAATAGTCATTATAGCTTGATTTCCATCTATCATTCTGTAGCCAAAGAACATCATCTGTATTGTTCAGTTTGTCAACGACCATTTTATTAAATCCCAAAGTAAAATTAGCACTTAACACATAATCTTTTCCACGAAGGATATCACCGTTGACTGTAAATTCAAAACCTTTGTTTGTAACCTGTCCTATGTTCTGAATCTGTTGTGTAAATCCTGTTGTTGAAGGTATATCGGAAGTATAAAGAAGATCCCTCGTTGTATTCCAATAGAATTCAGGAGTAATATTCAAACGTCCATCAAATAAACTCAAATCCAAAGCTACATTACGTGTCAAAGTCGTTTCCCATTTTATATCAGGGTTAGGCATGGAACCATCTATCTGATACCATTTTTCACCGTACTGAGTAGATTCACCAAATCCAGGTCCACCATTTGCCGAAATCTCATAAATATACCTCCATTGGTCATCATCTATTCTATTATTACCAGCCAATCCCACAGCCGCACGTAACTTCAAATTACTAATAACTGGATTATATTCCAAGAAACTTTCATTTGAAATCACCCAAGCTCCTGATATTGAAGGGAAATATCCCCACTGGTTACCTGGTGCAAACTTTGTAGACCCATCAGCACGCATTGTAGCAGATAAATAATATTTACGATCATAGTTATAGTTCACTTGTCCAAAAAAAGATGAAGTACGATCGGGCGTCGACTCATAGGAAGTAGTCTGATATGGTGTACCATGTCCCATATTATTCCAAGCATCTCTATCTGAAATTCCAACAGGAAAATATCTATTCATTACATATACTTGTTGAGATGATGAACTTTGAAGTTCCTGCCCCAACAGCAAATTAATATTATGAACACCCTTTATATCAAATCCGTAATTAATCGTATTTGTCCATGAATATCTTGAACTTTGACTATTTGTAATCTGAGCTACAGGCATAGAATTGTTATCTTGCCCAGTATCAGTCATTGCACCATAAAAACGGTTCTGATCTTTATATTGAATATAATGAACCCCTTCTGTTTTTAACGTCAGACCTTTTATTGGCTGCCACTGCAAACTAAATTGATTTGTATAAGAATAAGAATGCTTCAACTGAGTATTTTCTTTAATATCATTTTTAGGATTTGTATATTCAAATATAGCCTCATCTTCCGGATCGACTGTCGCTGGATCCCAAAAAGCAAATTCACGTAAACCATTAGTAGGTCGATAACGTAATACATCAATAATACCTCCACTACCAATATTATCACCCCCAGCACCTGTATCACGACGATATGAGAATTTAGGATTATACGTAAATGTTAAATTTTTTGCTAACTGAATATTGAGTTTTGTATTAATATTCGTACGGCGTACACCAGAACCCATAATAATACCTCTATCATCAGATTGAGTAATAGACAGATTAAAACGGACTTTTTCAGAACCGCCACCTATAGTAACATTAGTAGAATAATTTAAGGGAGTTTCCCCCATAACTTCATCCTGCCAATCATAGTTTGTAGCCTTATGATACAAATCCATATCTTGAGGATTACCGAAATTCGCACGGAAATATTTAGCATTAGAACTTCTATTACCATTACAAGCAGCCCAATCATATTGATAACGCACATAATCATAAGCATTCATAAGATCCAGCTTACGAGCAAGCTTACTTACAGAAAGATATGTATTGATTCCAACCTGTATTTTTCCCTGTTTTGCAGATTTAGTTGTTACGATAACGACTCCATTACCACCTTTGGCACCATAAATAGCAGTTAAAGATGCATCTTTCAATACATCAATAGAAGCAATATCTGTTGGAGGAATATCATTTATATTATCTGTTTGAAAACCATCTACAATATAAAGCGGATCATTACTTTGAGTTACTGACGTACCTCCACGTACACGAATATTAATATCTGCACCTGGAGCACCATCGACTGTAGTTACTTGCACACCAGCTACTTTACCCTGCAATGCAACAGCTGCAGAAGTAACTGGAATAGCTGCAAGGGCCTTTCCTGAAACTGAACCCACCGAACCAGTCAAATCCTTACGTACTGTACTACCATATCCAATGACAACCACTTCATCCAAAGATTGAGAATCATCTTCTAATACAACTTTCAAAACTTTTCCAGCTACAGCCTTAACTTCTTGAGTTTGCATACCAATATAAGATATTACCAAAACTCTACCATTACGAACTTTTAACTGAAAATTACCATCAAAATCTGATGTTGTACCATTAGACGAATTACCTTTTTCAACAATGGTAGCACCAATAATCGATTCTCCATTAGAATCCAATACCCTACCTTTGACTGTAATGTTTTGAGCAAATATCTGAAGTGGTATGAAAAATACCATAACCAACAACAGAAACAGAAAGCTCATTTTTTTACTTTTCTTACGTTTCATATTAGAATTAATTGGTTAATAAATAAAATAATATCCACATAGTATATAGGAAAAATTAACAAGACAAAGAAAAGAAAATAAAAGCAAAATTCAAAACGAAACGAAACAATATTAACGTATATTAACTATTATAAATTAAACCAGATTACATCAGAATATCCACTTAAAATAGTTTTTCGATCTTTCATATAAAGCTCATAATCATTTTCCGATAATTCGAAAATATAATCCAAACCATATACACCACTATTTAATATAGTCCCTATATTGACACCAGATTCAATACATGTACAGTCATAAACTTTACATCCATCTTGCAAACCTGTATCACCATCAACTTTATTATCGGGTATAGGATTTAAACCCTTTACTAAATTACATATTCCCCCATTAAAAAACCTCTTATCTATTATAGTGTGTACATAGCTTATATTGTCATAACCAATAATACCAGACCCTTCCATTAGATGACAATTATCAACCCCATTCGCAACTGTAAGTTTACATTTATAACATACATAACCAAGATTATTTAGATCAGTCCTAATATTAAAGCCCCGACCTCTACTTTTTATCATTTTCAGTTCACATTCCTCAAAAAGACATGCAGAATTTCCGCCCCATACCAAATCGGAATCACCTTCTATATAACATTGGTAAAACCAATTAAAACCACCTCCTGGCGACAGAGCATTTTGGTTACTATAAAAATTACAATGTATAAAAGCCACAGCATTATCAGAGTTATTACGCAAGCATATAACCTCACATTGATCTTTTTCTGGATAGGTATTTTTAAAAGAAATATCTTCAAAACGAACCTTGTCTGCATTACCTGAAATAATTAAATTAGAACATCCTCCTCCTAAACAATTTCCATCAGTACCCACAGGAATATCATCACCATATTTAAGATCTCTCAGATACTGCATTTCACATCCAGACTTAAGTTCCAAATTCATGCCGTTATTATTATCGTACTGTAGTATAGTATTCCCTACACCATTTCCCTTGATAGTCAAATTACTTAATCCTCTAATATTTACAATTTCTTCATACACGCCTGAGTCAATACAAATTATCTTTTTCTGATTTAACATATAGGCATTTGTAAAATAATCAATAGCCCCTTGTAATGTATAAAAATGAGCAGTAGAATCAGAATGACTAACACGCAAATCAGACAGAACGCTCGGACTTTCACGCGTTTTAAAGAACCACGATAACTTAGAAATCCCAGAAAATTGAGGATGATGTATAACATTACTATCAATAGTAACGTAATAAGTAGTATTATAATCCAAAACATGAGAGTGTGGTTTTATAATAACAGAATTATCCGTAACTTTAATAGGATGATAATTTACAATAAGACGTCGATCACCTGCTCCTATTATATCCATCCAAGTATTGAACTTTACGGTTCCTGTTGCAGGTATTGGAGTAGGACATTCTGAAAGATTTATTTCATCAACCAACATATTATCATAAAGTCTATATATCCTTATATATCCATCCTTTCCAAGCGTAGGTGACTGCCCATTAAATGTCAAGATAAGCTCTGTATCAACATATGCATCTTCAATATTATAAGGATAAAGCTCATAATTAAAATAACCAACTTTATCATTATATTCACCTCCATCCTCCCAAGGCGTTGTAGTATTTCCTCCCTGCTCAACATCGGCTGGTGCCGAAGAGCCTGCTTCTATGACAAATTCATAAACAAAGCCCTTATCTATATTTCGTAGCAATTCCTTATTGTTTTGGAATTTCCACAAATAAGGTTTTCCTTTATATTCATAAGAAACATAATGTAACTGCGTAAAAGAAGAGGGCATCAGAATTACCTCACTCATGGATTTATCTGAAGACACATAAGGTAATATAGAGGTTTCACTCTGACTATTTTGAAGAAGTTCACGTGTCCTAAAATTATATATTCCTTGTATATTAAATCCATGAAAAGCCACTTTCTCAACAGATACCTTATTACCTGAAGAATCTACAAATTTTAAGACAACTTTAGATAAACAATGCTTAAAAACAAGGGGAACAGATTTCAAGTCATTATATGAATAATTTTCAAAGACCTCTTCAGACATCATCAAATCGAACGCAGAAGTACCAGCAGATTGATCTTTCAAATTTAATATATATTGCATATCGCTCAAAGATCGATTGTAAGGATAGTATGCCCAAAAAAACACTTCCCCCATTTTATCAGTCAGAAAGAAAGGAGACTCAGAAGTAAACTTAGCTGTTATTTCACTATAACCACATGAATACATAACATTATCCGATAGACATTCACCTACAGTATTATACATAAATGCCCCTATTCTATCCCCAACAGTCCATGAGATTCCATCAGAACTTAACCTAGATTCATATGATGAAATTTTTGCACAAAAACTGACCTTACCCTTAAACATATCTGAAGAAACATCATCATTTGTAGAACAAGAAAATAAAAATAACAGACCAAAAATAAATTCCGATATATTACGAGCCACCATACAAGACAAAAAATAATTATTAATAAAAAACGAGGATGCAATAAATAATGCACCCTCGCTATGATTGAATTTATTATTTAGCTATTCTCCAACGAGGATCTCCAGCATCATAATAAGTACTAAAATCATTAGTAGGACTATCAAAATTATAATTAGGTAGTAAATCAGTAGCTGGAGTAACTACTTTAATAACGTCTTCAAGCATATATTGATTATGCATTCTATTACTATAACCTTCAGGCACAAAATTTTGCTCATAAGTTCCTGCAGACAACGTAGCAGTTGAAGCGGCTGGATCTACTGAAATTACATTTACACGATATACCACGTTTTTATTAGATGCTGCCAATATTATATTTCTATAAAGATAAGCTGTAATATTTTTACCATCCCCAGAGAATGCATTACTACTACTATGCCCAACAATTGTACAATCTTCCAATGTTAAAGTCATATTTTGCCCTAATGGAGAAAGATTTGTATTATGCATATAGATCTCATCACCAACATTATATATTGTCGAGTTTTTAAAGGAAACATTGGCAACAGTACGTATCCAAACGACTGAAGTAATATCGTGAATTATACTATTATCTACAGTAAAGTTTTCAATAAACGACTCCTGATATGGTTGAAGATTTGCCTTATCATACCCTTCGATATAATAAATATATTCCATACCACTCATCTCACAGTTCTTAATCTCTATACTACCAGCATGAGCCATATAACTATCTCCAGTTATTAAACTAACACCATCTTGCCCAGTAATATCAAGATTATTAAACACCAATTTCTGTAAAGTTGATACAAGCCGTATATCCTTCATTGCCACAGGCGCTTGCGTTTCATCCGCAGATATTAAATACAACTCTGTTATGCCACTAGGTATCTCAAGAGTATTATTTAATGTAACAGCATCTGAAGAAGAGAATCTTATTGCACATGAGCCAGTAACACCAGACAGTTCAGCAGCCAAATCCGTAGAAGATGTCACATCAATAATTTTATCATAATCTTCCCCTTCTCCACTAGTATCAGGTATTTCTATTGACTGTATATCAAGATTAATTGTATAACTTTTCCCTGCTTCAAAAGAAGTTATTTTTTCTGGATTTACTGTATATGTATATTCCTTAGCCACACCACCACTCATTATATCAAAAGATATTACTATATCCGAAACAGTAGAAGTAGGCAACAATAAAACTGTATAAGTACTATCTGCCTCATTATGATAAGGAGTAATATTTGAATTTTCTACAGAGGAAATGCTACCATTCATAAGATTAAAAGAAGCCTTAGATGGTACATTTTTTAAAACAACATTGTTAAGTATATCACCATCTTCTACCTGTGGTCTAATAGTCAATTTACACAATTGATGCAAAAACTGAAAAGAAAGATGTCGCGCTTCCTCGTATGGTACATCCTGAAGTTTTGCCCACATTAAATCATAAGCTTTATAGCCAGAACTTAAATCAGACAAATCAATCGAATATGTTGGAATTCCATTTATATCAGTTACAGCAGTAGAACTATAAGGATAATAAGCATAGTAATCAGCATTATCAGGGGAAATAGTAATAGGAACATCTGTAGAGAATGAAACAGTCGTCCCCGAACTTGTCGTTGAAAATCCTATATTTGAAGCATCATTCAACACCATATTGCTACCAGAAGCAAACATAAATAAACCTATCTTATCACCTGCTTCCCATGTATTTGCCACATCATTCAAACGACTTTCAGAATCTGACAGATAATCCATGGCACTTGAATTAATATATTTAATGGCTCCTTCTGGATTTAATGCTACCGGAGTTTCAAGCTTGTCCGTACAAGCAAATACAGCAACCAATAAAACAACGCCCAGTATACAATTTGTTTTCATAATCAGTAGAATTTTTATTTAACAACATTTTTACGAATTAACAATCTTATCTCAATCAAGATATTGAGACTCAGTTATCTTTTCCACTAAAAGATGGAGGTATATTTCTAAATTGGTATAATTACCATCAGGGTCAAGAGTCTTAGCATTACCATCTGACGAATTATTTGGATCAAGGCCATAACTCAATTCAAACTTGTCTGGCATGCCGTCATTATCCGTATCCGTAACATCTACCGATGTATCCGTTTTCAATTCAGGGTATGGATTATTACCTAATTCAGGAAGTGCTTGAAGCACCTCGGAAGGAGTATTAATAAAACCGTCTTTATTTCCAATTGCAGTGCAAGAGGCTGTACCGTTTATTACATCTGAAATAATTAATTCATCCAATACATCTCTATAGTTTGAGGCACCAACATATTTCAGAACTGCAGCATAGGAACTTTTCGCAGAACGTTCAAACAAACCACCTTCAGGAATAAACACAGGGAAATCAAAACGAATGGAATCTTTAGTTTCATCATTCCATGAAAAATTGGTCTCTTCATCATTACTTTGCTGTTCATAAACTCCTCTAGTCCAATTATCAGCTGTTACATCATCGTAACCTTCAACCACATTTCCTGTAATATAGAAATCACCCCATTTATACAAAGATGGTAAGAAATCATTTTCTGGATCCGTATTTGTTTGAACACATAATTTTGCAACACGATATGCTTCTGGCTCGGTAGTAGCTGGACCTGGTTTATAATAATTATTAACAATATTAACAGTTTGGTTTTCTCCTCCATAACAGCCTTGTCCATCCCAATTATAATATACATTATTACGTATATCAACATGTTCATTTAATTGAGTAGAATTACGTGGACCAAGACGTGGCATACGACTTTCACAATGAGCCAAAAGATTATGATGATATGAAGCTTTATTTCCACCCCACATAGCGCCAAATCCATGGGTTCCTTTACCATGAGTTGAAACTCGTAGTGCCTGATATCCCATACACCATTGAACCGTAGAATTTTCCATTCCATATACTGCAAGACATTCGTCAACACTCCAACTAGCAGAACAATGATCAACTATAACATTTTTTCTATCCATTCCACCAATTCCATCAGGTTCGCCTCCACTCACGTCACCAGGACGGAAACGCATATAACGTATGATAACTTCATTAGCCTTGATCGTAAAGCCATAATCTGCTATACAAATTCCACCCGGAGAGGTTTGACCAGCAATTGTAACATAATCATTACGCAATGCCAAATCAGCCTTTAAATGAATTGTCCCTGCAATATCGAAAACAATAGTACGTGCTCCACTCTGATTACATGCCCAACGAAACGAGCCTAAAGGTGGATTATTAGCATCATCATCAAGATTAGTTACATGTAAAACCTTTCCACCACGTCCGCCTCTTGTATTCTTACCAGCACCCAATGCACCCGGGAAAGCCGCGAACTCAACAGGTTTTATTCCTATAAAATCATCAACGTCTTCCATATCTTCATAAGGTGAAGTCGTCCCATCAACTTCTTCTATAACCCCATAAATATAATCTCCCAACTCGACATTCAAGTTATATATTTTCCCTGCTGAAATAGAGGTCTGACCACTATCTAAAATTCTATATTCGTAAACCTCATCACCAATCACTCCAGACGTAGTAATCTCCAACTGCAATCCAGATGTCGAAGAAGCAGGGGGCAACAAACATATAAATTCACCATTTTTATCATCTTTATACAACTTAATATCACCATAACCGACTATTGTCATTACTCCCGTAGCTAAATTAAATTCAGATTGATTAGCACTACCTTTCAAAACAACATTATTAACATTTTGTCCTTCACGTATCAAAGGTTTAAATACAAGTTTTGCAAATTGATGTTGAAAGGTAAAAGTCATATCCTGCTGACTTTTTTTCACTATATTTTTATTTTGAGCCCACATCAGGTCATATACAGCATACCCTGAGGACTGATCAGACAAATCATGTGAAACCAACATGCCTGAAGCATCATTACTAAATGGATAATATGCAACAAAATCTGCAGCAAGTTGAGAAGTTGGCACTCCTATTTCAGAAACAAACTCCACATTGGTTCCATTTGAAGAAGTAGTAAACGGAATATTACAAGATAACTCGGCAGGAGCAGACACATCATTTTTTGCAAATTTAAACATACCGACTTTATCTCCTTCACCCCATTCATTAGTAACATCATTCATACGAGAAGAGGTATATGCCCAAGGTACAGCTGCAAACGACTTGATATAGTCATTTGAACCATCTGAGGTATCTTCGTCTACACAAGACGAAAGACCGCCTAAAAGCACAAAAGACAAAAATAAATAATTGTAAAATTTCATAGTTAAAAATTTTATATTAACATATCAAAATAAGATCATATACAAAGGTTAATTCAAATATTGGCATTTCACATATCGTCCAGCGAACGAAAGAAAAAGAAACATCACGAAACAAATATATAATATACAAAAAAACATATCAAACCAATACATAAATAAATTAACCTTATTTAATAATACAAAAACAAAAACAATTTAATTCAGAAATACAATTATCTAAATAAAAAATGAGCCAACGTAAAGGAGGAATAAAATCCGTAAAAAATAGTATCTGTATAAAAAATAATCATCAATATTATAAAAAACAATATTTAATATTCTTTCTGAAGGAGCATTGGATAATTCAATCACCTCGAATGCAAAGGAAAGAAATATAGAAATAGGGATTTTATCTAATAGATAAAAGAGTTTCTGATGAATATTCAAATACAAAAGTAGAAAGCATAAAACTTCATATCTTAGAGGTATGAGTAATCCAACTTCCTCAAGATATGGCAAACAGAACATTGAATATGTGAAATTAAAGAGAGTATTTCAAATACTATCGGTTTCCACTCCCTAGTCTATGCGCACAACTATACATAGGCCAGGGAGTACTGAACCACTACAAGAAATTAGCCGATGAAGCCAAAATCAATTACAATACAGTAGACAGAATGAGCAAGGAGCAGATCCGCAGCCTACTACAATCCCCTCCAGTCCCCCAACCGTTGGGTCAGAAAACTGAACTAGACGAATTATTACCGGATTATGTTGAGGATCTCACCAGACATCGTTATCTGACTATCCAGCTATTACATGAGGAATACCTCAAGACACCGCCCAACGTCTATCGGTATACACAATTCAAGAAATACATCCGTGATTACTAAAACTTTCTTATCACAATACCCATATCCCTGGAGGAGAAATGCAGATTAATCTTGCCAGTGACAAGCTTTATGCCACCGACCGTAAGACGCATATACATGCTTCCATTATGGTTTTGTGCTACATCCTTTCCTTTAGCAGACTGGCTGATGCCAAGGCCATGTATCATGCATGGCATAGAATTCTTCTTCAACAGTCTGTCGAATTCCGTCACCTATATAGAGGGAGTCTGGAAGTCTGCAAAAGTGACAATATGGTCTAGTAAGTGAAAAAGTCGGACCGCTACGAACCAGCCAATGGTCCAGTTATTACGAAACTTTCCTAAAAGCCTGTCGTATACGGAAGCCACGTGATAAGGGGGGGGGGAGGAGTATAAAAAGCATTGTAAACAAGCTCTATCAGTATATCTATGCGACTATACGAAATGAAGAGTTACATACGCTAGACGAGAATAACAACCGTATGTCCGAACAGACAGATGGATTCAATGACCGATCTTCATGTACTACCAGGAAAAGCCGTAGGATGTTTTTGAAGAGCAAAACGGGGTAGCCTACAACAACTTCCTGAGGTTCTATTCTGCTTCCGCCCGGAAACGAAAAAAGCCCTGATTCTGTTGTGAATCAGAGCTTTTCCTAATTTTGCTTTGTAAGCTGGCGGTGCGTACGGGACTCGAACCCGTGACCCCATGCGTGACAGGCATGTATTCTAACCAACTGAACTAACGCACCATTAATTTTTTGTTTTTATTGCTTTCTCTCTCGATTGCGGATGCAAAGGTACAACTTTTTTCTTAACTTGCAATAGCCCGCATTCAAATTCTTCATTTTCCATTATTATATTTTCTACATAAAGGTTAAATATCACACACCTTTTTAGAAAGACTTGTTACGCACAAAGCTTATTAACGAACTTTCTGTTATAAATAATAGGAAGTTCACAATAATTCGTTACTTTTGCAAAAACTACAAATTAAACAAAAAAGGATGAATGTAGCTATTATAAAATACAATGCCGGCAATATCTTCTCTGTCGACTATGCATTGCGTCGCTTGGGGATAGAGCCCATTATTACTGCAGATAAAGAAATTCTACAAAAAGCAGATAAGATAATCTTCCCAGGCGTAGGAGAAGCCCGAAACACTATGCATTATCTAAAGGAGAACCAACTCGATATTCTCATTAAAGACTTGAAGCAACCCGTATTAGGTATTTGCCTGGGCATGCAGCTTATGTGTAGCCACTCTGAAGAGGGAGATGTAGACTGTTTGGGCATATTCGACGCAGAAGTAAAACGCTTCCATTCTTTGCAACATGAAGACAAGGTTCCTCACATGGGATGGAATACCATTACTCACCTTCAGAGTAAATTATTCGAAGGCTTAGACAATGAGGAATTTGTCTACTTTGTGCATAGTTATTACGTTCCTTTAAACGAATGTACCGCAGCCCAGACCGACTATATTCTGCCTTACAGTTCGGCATTGCACAAAGATAATTTTTATGCCACACAATTTCATCCAGAAAAAAGCGGGAAAAACGGAGAAAAAATCCTTTCTAATTTTCTCGATTTATAAACATACCTCAACCGATATTTAGCATATTATGATAGAATTCATTCCAGCCATTGATATTATAGATGGAAAATGCGTACGCCTTTCACAAGGTAAATACGATTCCCAAAAGATATATAATGAGAACCCTGTAGAAGTTGCCAAGGAATTTGAAGCATACGGAATCAGCCGTTTGCATGTAGTCGATTTGGATGGAGCAGCTTCACATCATGTTGTAAATTATCGTGTACTCGATAGAATAGCCAGTCAGACCTCATTGATAATCGACTTTGGGGGAGGCGTAAAAAGTGATGAAGATTTAGCGATTGCTTTCGAAAACGGAGCCCAAATGGTCACATTGGGAAGCATTGCCGTAAAACAGCCGGAAACACTCTGCCAATGGCTGGACAAATACGGTAATGAAAAAATCATTCTCGGAGCCGATGTAAAAGACAAAAAAATAGCAATCAGCGGATGGAAAGAAGAAAGCTCGCAAGAGTTAATGCCATTTTTGGACTACTATATTAAGAGAGGAATAACTAAAGTTCTCTGTACCGATATCAGTCGGGACGGAATGCTGGAAGGGCCTTCCACCCCACTCTATAAAGACATTATGGCAACCTATCCTGAGTTGCACCTGATAGCAAGTGGAGGCGTAAGCAGTCTTGATGATATTTTGAAGCTTCACGAAGCGGGCATTCCTGCTGTCGTCGTGGGAAAAGCTTTGTACGAAGGTAAAATATCACTCAGAGAACTAAGCCGTTATATTTAAATAAAAGACAATAATATCATGTTAGCAAAACGTATCATTCCATGCCTGGACATTAAAGACGGACAGACTGTAAAAGGAACGAACTTTGTCAACCTCCGCCAAGCGGGCGATCCGGTGGAATTAGGCAAAGCATACAGTGAGCAAGGCGCAGACGAACTGGTATATCTGGATATAACCGCCAGCTACGAAGGCCGTAAAACGTTTACGGAATTGGTGAAACGCATCGCTGCTCATATAAACATTCCTTTCACCGTAGGAGGAGGTATCCATGAACTGAATGATGTAGACCGCCTGCTCAATGCCGGAGCTGACAAGGTTTCCATTAACTCTTCGGCCATCCGCAACCCACAACTGATAGACGATATTGCGGCTCACTTCGGTTCGCAAGTATGTGTCGTCGCCATTGATGCCCGACAGACTGCAAACGGATGGAAATGCTATCTGAATGGTGGCAGAAAAGAAACCGACAAAGATCTCTTTGACTGGGCGCACGAAGCAAATGAACGCGGAGCCGGTGAGATATTGTTTACAAGCATGGATCACGATGGCGTGAAAAACGGCTATGCCAATGAAGCTTTGTCACGGCTCAGTGATATGCTGACAATTCCCGTCATCGCCTCGGGAGGTGCAGGATGTAAGGAGCATTTTAAAGATGCTTTCATAAAAGGGAAAGCCGATGCAGCACTGGCAGCCAGTGTTTTTCACTTTGGAGAAATTTCCATTCCCGAATTAAAATCATACCTTTGCAAAGAAGGAATTAATGTCAGACTTTAAAACAACAAATTAAATAATATAATATGGAATTAGATTTTGGTAAAATGAACGGACTTATCCCCGCCATCATTCAAGATAACTACACTCAAAAAGTATTGATGCTGGGCTTCATGAACGAAGAAGCTTACAACAAAACAGTAGAAACAGGTAAAGTAACTTTCTTCAGCCGTACCAAAAATCGTCTGTGGACTAAGGGAGAAGAAAGCGGTAACTTCTTGTATGTCGTTTCCATTGCCTCCGACTGTGACAACGACACGTTACTGATAAAGGCTAATCCAGCTGGTCCGGTATGTCACACCGGAGCTGATACCTGTTGGGGAGAAAAGAACGAACAAGATATCATGTTCCTGAAAGAATTACAAGATTTCATCGACAAACGTCATGAAGAGATGCCAGAAAAATCATACACTACCAGCTTGTTCAAATCCGGCGTCAATAAAATGGCACAGAAAGTAGGTGAAGAAGCTGTAGAAACTGTAATAGAAGCATGTAACGGTACCGATGAACGCTTGATTTATGAAGGAGCAGATTTACTGTATCACCTTATCGTGCTACTTACATCAAAAGGCTATCGCATTGAAGATCTGGCACGTGAATTAAAAGAGCGTCATAGCGAAAACTGGAAGAAGCATTAATCTATATGGAAGAACAACCACTTATCCTTTATAAAGGAGTAGATATCAATCAGCAAGAATTGGGTGTCCTGAACGATGTAAATTTCGAGCTGAAAAAGGGAGAGTTCGTCTACTTGATAGGTAAAGTAGGAAGTGGAAAATCAACCTTTCTGAAAACCATCTATGGCGAACTTGAGATATGCGGAGGAGAAGCTTACGTCTTAGGATACGACATGCGTACCATCAAACAAAAGGATGTTGCCGGATTACGAAGGAAATTAGGCATTGTCTTTCAGGATTTCCAGCTCCTGACCGACCGTACCGTACACGACAACCTTGATTTTGTACTGAGGGCAACCGGCTGGAAACAAAGACAGGAAAGAGAAAACCGTATCGACGAAGTATTGCGCCTGGTAGGTATGGAAAACAAAGGATACAAAATGCCCAACGAACTTTCAGGCGGAGAACAACAACGT
Organism: Phocaeicola sp. HCN-6420; assembly: GCF_037890145.1. Lineage (NCBI taxonomy): Bacteria > Pseudomonadati > Bacteroidota > Bacteroidia > Bacteroidales > Bacteroidaceae > Phocaeicola > Phocaeicola sp. HCN-6420. Next base: position 16,328 of record NZ_JBBKBJ010000029.1, on the reverse strand, counting down.
ATTGTCATCGCACGTGCCATCCTAAACAAGCCGGAAATCATCCTTGCCGATGAGCCGACTGGAAATCTTGACGTAGAAACGGGACGGAATATTGTCAGTCTGCTTCAAGAAATCTGCTCGCAGGGTTCGGCCATCATTATGACGACCCACAACCTGAACCTTCTTACAGAGTTTCCAGGCAAAGTGTATCGCTGCGAACAACACCATCTGCATGAAGCAAATGAGTACTAAAAAAGACAAATTGTTACACATTTTATCAACATTACTTGAAAATAACTATAAAATATTCGTATATTTGCGCACAAAAGAAAGAGTATTTTATAGAACAATTAAAATTCGAAACTAGAAAATGAAAGTCTTAAAGTTTGGAGGAACATCAGTAGGCTCTGCACAGAGAATGAAAGATGTTGCCAAATTAATTACTGATGGCGAGCAGAAAATAGTAGTATTGTCTGCAATGTCGGGTACAACCAACACACTGGTTGAAATTTCGGATTATCTATACAAGAAAAATCCCGAAGGAGCAAACGAAGTTATCAATAAGCTGGAAGCTAAGTATAAACAGCATATTGATGAGCTTTTCTCTACTGAAGAGTACAAACAAAAGACTCTGGAGTTCGTAAAATCGGTATTCGACTATATCCGATCTTTCACAAAGGATATATTTACACTGTTCGAAGAAAAAGTAATTTTAGCTCAGGGTGAAATTATTTCGACTAATATGGTGACAAATTACCTTTGCGAACAAGGTGTAAAGGCTGTTCTGATTCCAGCTTTGGAATTTATGCGCACAGACAAAAATAGTGAACCCGATTTGAACTATATCCGCGAAAAGCTGTCAGCACAGCTCGAAGCACATCCAGGACAGGAAATATATATTACACAAGGTTTTATTTGCCGTAACGCTTACGGAGAAATAGACAATTTACAGCGAGGTGGAAGCGATTATACTGCTTCTTTGATCGGTGCCGCCATCAATGCTTCTGAAATTCAGATCTGGACTGACATTGACGGTATGCATGACAATGACCCGCGTGTAGTAGACAAAACTTCTCCTGTTCGTCAACTGCATTTCGAAGAAGCAGCTGAATTAGCATATTTCGGTGCAAAGATTCTGCACCCTACATGTGTACAACCAGCTAAATATGCCAATATTCCTGTACGTCTGCTCAACACCATGGAACCCAGCGCTCCAGGTACACTCATTTCCAATGAGACAGAAAAGGGTAAGATAAAAGCAGTTGCAGCCAAAGATAATATTACTGCTATTAAAATTAAATCGAGCCGCATGCTGCTGGCACACGGTTTCTTGCGCAAAGTATTCGAAATATTCGAAAGCTACCAGACTCCTATCGATATGGTCTGTACTTCGGAAGTAGGTGTTTCCATGTCCATCGACAATACTAAGCACCTGAACGAAATCGTAAACGATCTGAAAAAATACGGTACAGTTACTGTAGACCATGACATGTGTATCGTTTGTGTAGTGGGCGATTTAGAATGGGAAAACATCGGCTTCGAGGCAAGAGCCATTCAGGCAATGAAAGATATACCTGTACGTATGATTTCGTACGGTGGAAGTAATTACAACATCTCTTTCCTGATCAGAGAGTCTGACAAGAAGAGAGCCTTACAAGCTTTAAGCGACGTATTATTCAACAACAATAAATAAATCCTCATAAGAGAAACGGACGATACAATTTACCTTTAAATTATGTCGCCCGTTTTTTTAACTTTATATATATGAAAGGAACATTTCCAATTAATAAATTCCGTGAACTAGAAACTCCATTTTACTACTATGATGCAAACTTACTGCGAGATACGCTGAATGTTATACGCACAGAAGCTGCTAAGTATAATAAATTTTGCGTACACTATGCAATAAAAGCCAATGCAAACCCCAAAGTACTAAGCATTATTCGCGAACATGGCTTGGGAGCTGACTGCGTAAGTGGAGGTGAAATCTCTGCTGCTATCAAAGCTGGATTTCCTGCAAGTAAAATAGTATATGCTGGAGTCGGAAAAACCGATCGTGAAATCAATTTAGGATTAGATTATGATATTTTCTGTTTTAATGTCGAATCTGTCCCTGAATTGGAAGTAATTAATGAACTGGCAGCTGCAAAAGGAAAAATCGCACGTGTAGCTTTCCGTATCAATCCCGATGTAGGCGCACATACACATGCAAATATAACTACAGGATTGGCCGAAAATAAATTTGGTATCAGCATGCAGGACATGGATAAAGTTATTGACCGTGCGCTCGAAATGAATAATGTGAAATTTGTCGGCCTGCATTTTCATATTGGTTCCCAAATTTTGGATATGGGCGACTTCGTTGCTTTATGCAACCGCGTCAATGAGCTGCAAGAAAAACTTTATGCCCGTCAGATTATTGTTGAGCATATAAACGTAGGCGGTGGATTGGGAATCGATTATGCGCACCCTAACCGTAAACCTATCCCTGATTTTGCAGATTACTTCGCTACATATCACAAACATCTGAAATTGCGTCCTCAACAGACATTACACTTTGAACTGGGACGAGCTGTAGTAGGACAATGCGGAAGCCTCATCACGAAAGTAATTTATGTAAAACAAGGCACCAATAAACAGTTTGCCATTGTTGATGCAGGCATGACCGACTTGATTCGCCCGGCTCTTTATCAGGCATACCATAAAATTGAAAATATCACGTCTGACGAAACGCCAGAAACATATGATGTAGTAGGACCTATTTGTGAATCTTCGGATGTATTTGGAAAAGCTATCGACTTAAACCGCGTAAAGCGTGGTGATATTATAGCGTTGCGTTCTGCCGGAGCATACGGCGAAATTATGGCTTCAGGTTATAATTGCCGTCCTTTACCTAAAGGATACACATCGGACGAATTGATCTAAGGAACAAATATTTCTTTATTAATAAAGAAATCACATTTCTCATAAAATAGCTGCATTAGGTTTTAAACATGCACACTTTTTCCGCTTCTTTATACCTACAAGTATGAAGGAGCGGAATTATTTTCTCACTAAGAGTTATTCCGTAATCCCTCCACATTGTCAATGCAGTTCCAATAATATAGCTTAAATATATCAACAAAAAAGGATTACTATTGGAGGTATAATTTTTTAATATTATCTTTGGAATGGATAACTTGATTCCCTAAATAAAATTAGGGAAAGGGGCAAGTCTTGGCTGATAGAAGTTAGGGCTTGCCATTTTTTGAAATATGAAAAAACAAATCCTAAAAGTTTTTGTCTAACTTTTAGGATTTATCTTATAATATTTTTGAATATAAAAATTTATCTATGGCTACAAGCCTTGAACTTATTTAACTTCAAAAGCTCCCTTCAATAGTATATTATTAGAAGCAGATCCAATCATAACATTAAAAATTCCTGGCTCTACCACAAAATTCATATTACGATCATAAATCGATAAGTCTTTTATCGTTAATTCAAACGTAACTTCACGGCTTTCACCTTTTTTCAATTCTATTCTTTGAAAACCCTTCAAACGAATTGGAGGAGTAACAACAGAGCTAACCTCATCATTAATATATAACTGAGCTATTTCTACGCCATCACAATTACCAGTATTTGTAACCGTGCAAGAAACCTTCTGCAATACATCCTTACCGTTTCCTGGTAATAATTTCAAATTGCTATAGGCGAATGTCGTATAACTTAATCCATAGCCAAAAGCATACAATGGCGTACCTGCTCCATCCATATAATCACGCTGTACACCTTGCGAATAATGTACCGGAAGCTGCCCCACACTTCGAGGGACAGACATTGGCAAGCGTCCACTTGGATTATAATCACCAAACAGGACATCGGCAATACCATTCCCCCCCTGTTCGCCTGGATACCAAGCCATCAATAACGCATCTCCGACTTCTGAAGCCAGATTCATATTCAATGGTCGTCCAGCAATATAAACAATCACCAACGGCTTTCCTGTTTCAGCCAAAGCCTTAATTAATTTCTCCTGGTCACCTAATAGGTCTAAGGTAGAACGGTCGAAACCTTCTCCACATTCCATATCCGAAATACCTTCGTTTCCTTCAGAAGATACTGTAGCTGCTCCAGTTTCAATATACTTGGTTTTAAAATCCCGTGCACTAGATCCTCCCACCGCTACAATTACTACATCTGCTTTATTGGCAGCTTCTACCGCTGCCGAAATATCACTCTTGGTAGTATCACGAATAGCACAACCTTTCTCATAATAAACCTTACTTTTAGGCAAGCGGTTACGCATGGCATCAAGTAAAGTAACCACCTTTGAACGTTCCTGTGGAGCTGTATAATCACCTAAATAATTATATATAACATCAGCATTCGGTCCAATAATAGCTACACTCTTTAATTCTTTACTCAATGGCAGAACCCCTGTATTCTTTAATAAGATGGTACCTTCACGAGCTACCTCGCGGGCTACTTGTTTGTGTTCGTCTGAGTTCACCATCTTTTTTGCTTGTTCTGGAGATACATACGGATTCTCGAACAATCCCATTTTGAATTTCAGACGCAATACATTCGAAACAGCACGGTCGATATATGATTCATCCACTTTACCGTTTTTAACGGCTTCAACTAATTTACTGTAAGCATTCGCTCCCAAATCCATGTCAGTACCAGCTTTTATAGCTTGTATAGCAGCTTCTTCCACAGTAGCTGCAACGTGATGTGTACCAGCTATACCATCAATACTAACCAAATCGGAATAAACAGAGCCATCGAATCCCCAACGTTGACGCAAAATTGTATCCAACAAATAAGGATTTCCTGTACAAGGAACACCGTCAATCGAATTATATGAAGTCATCACAGTAGCGGCTTTCCCAACCTCAACAGCACGTTGAAATCCCGGCAAATATTCATCCAGCAATGCACGCATGCTAATGTCAGCAGGATTTCCATTATGCCCCCCTCTTGGAACACCATAAGCAGCCATATGCTTTAAGGTAGAATAAACATGACGTCCATCCTTTATATCTGTACCTTGCATGCCTTGCACAAAAGCAGTACCCAAAATTCCTGTCAGGTAAGGATCTTCTCCGAATGTTTCCTCCACACGCGACCATCTTGGCTCACGGGCAATATCCAATACAGGACCATATCCTACATTAGCCCCTTGCAGGCGAGCTTCCAATCCAATAACTTCCCCCATCCGACGAATTAAGGCCTCGTTCCAAGTAGAAGCCTGACCGATAGAAGTAGGGAATGTAGTAGCGCCGATTGCCATATGACCATGCGGACATTCCTCTGCAAAAAGCACAGGAATACCTAAACGAGTACTCTCTACCGCATATTTTTGCAATGCATTCAAAGCTTTCGCTGCCAGTTCCGGATTCAATCCGGTTTCCAACGTTTTTTGAGTCCACGGATCAGCGCGTAATACAGCCCAATAAGAACCAATAGGTACCTTATCCATTTGTTTCTTGTAAAGCTCAGAGATTGTCACACTGTTTTTTCCAGTCTTTGTATACATCTCCCATCCCAGCGGACAACAGATCTGCCCCACTTTTTCTTCCAAAGTCATTCGCCCAAGCAAGTCTTTTACGCGTTCTTCTACCGGGACGTTTGCCTGTTTATACAAAGGTTTTTGTGCTTGAACTGAAAGTAATCCTAACATCCAGCAAGCAGATACCATCCATATAACATGTTTTTTCATAAATTACAGAATAAGTGTTATTTCTTCAATTCAAAACGGAATGCCAATGGTCCATCAGCCAAACCTTTCGGAAGCGTAATGGTAACTTGTTCGCCTTCTGTATGATATTTTACTTTTTTACCATTACACAACAGTACGATTTTACCTTTCGGCAAATTACCCTTCCAAGTAATTGTTTCCGGCAATGTTTCGCCATCGGAAGGAGTATAAATAGCATACAATGTTTTTCCGTCCTTATTTGCGGTAAACCAGGTTTTTCCATCGTTATAGTTCGGAGTGATACGAGTATTATAAATAGCTTCGCCATTCTTTCTCAACCATTCGCCTACTTTATGCAAACGGTCTACCACAGGTTGCTCGATAATACCATCAGGAGTCGGACCTACACCTAAGAGAAAACACCCTCCCTTTGCTACGATTTCAGCCAACATGGCAATGACTTTTTCAGGAGATTTATACGGGGCATTGGGTACCCATCCCCAATCGTTGCTTAACGTAATACAACTTTCCCATGGATAATTCAACTGAGTTTCGGGGATACCACGTTCCGGAGTTTGATAATTTTCATTTTTTCCACGAATACTACGGTCTACAGCTATTAAACCAGGATGTTTCTGACGAGCTTTCTCCAGCACACGATCCAAATTGATGTCATCACCAGTTACCCATCCACCATCTAACCACAAAATATCAAAACTACCATAATCAGCCATCAGTTCATTTAACTGATTCTCGGTAAACTGCTGATAGTTTTTCCACCAGTCAGGATGTTGATCGATCTTATAGTTTTGTCGACGATTTGGAGTTGCATAATAAGGGTTCCAGAACCACTCACAATGCCAATCTGGTTTCGAGAAATAGCATCCCATCATAAAACCTTTCTTGCGAAAAGCATCAAAGACATAATATGCGATGTTTCTCTTCGGATTATTCTTGAATGCTCCATGAGCAATAGAAAAATCGGTATATTTAGAATCAAACATACAAAAACCATCATGATGCTTTGTCGTAAATACCATATATTTCATACCGGCATCCTGCATAACATCGGCCCATTGTTCTGGATTGAAGTTTACAGGATTAAACTTATCAATCAATCCGAAATACCATTTTTTATACTCTTCGTATGACATAGTTGTATCTCTTGGAATCCAATCTTCATCTTCCGAACAAATAGACCAAGATTCCACAATCCCCGGAACAGAATAAAGTCCCCAGTGAAACAATACACCAAACTTTTGATCTTGCCACTTATCCAATTTATTTAAGACCTGCGGATCTGTAGGCCATACATAATCTGAAGCTTTCGACTGTTCATGAACAAATCCCTGTATTTGTTGAGCTTGTATAGGAGCCGCAATCCCTACTCCCAACAGACAAGATAAAATAACTTGTTTGATACCTTTCATAATATAGTTGGTTATTAAATTATTTCTTTACTGTAAAACGAAATGCTAACGGCTCCTGAACCAAACCTTTTGGAAGAGTAACCTTCACTTTATTCCCTACACATTGATAATGTACAGATATATTCTTATTCAATAATTTCATCGTACCAGTTGGAATATTTCCTTCCCATTCAATTGTAGCAGGCAATTTTTCATTATCTGCTAAAGTATAAATAGCATACAGCGTTTTACCATCTTTATTTGCAGTAAACCATGTTTTTCCATCATTATAAACTGAAGTAATACGCGTATTATAAATAGCCTGCCCATTGGTTTTCAACCATTTTCCTACTTGACGCAAACAGGTCTCAACCTCTGGCTGAATCAATCCTTCCGGAGTAGGCCCTACTCCCAACAATAAGCATCCACCTTTCGCCGTAATCTCAGCCAACAACCCTACAACCTCATTAGGTGACTTGAATTTCGCATCAGGAACCCATCCCCAACTGTGAGATAACGTAATACAACTTTCCCATGGATGATTTAACTGTTTCTCAGGAATACTACGTTCCGGAGTCTGATAGTTCTCATTCTTACCTTTGATGGTACGGTCGACAGAAATCAGTCCTTCATGACCATGACTACGTGCGTGTGTTAAAACCTCGTCTAGTCTAACCTCGTCACCAGTCACCCATCCACCATCTAACCATAAGATATCAAACTTCCCGTAATTTGATGTAAGTTCCATTAGCTGATTGTATGTAAAATCCTGATAATTCTTCCACCAGTCAGGATGGCGTTCACGCTTATAGTTTTGCATACGACTAGCAGTATCGTAATATGGATTCCAGAACCATTTACAATGCCAATCCGGTTTAGAGAAATAACACCCGATCATGAAATTCTTTTTCCGAAAAGCATCAAATACATAACGGGCAACATCTTTTTTCGGATTATTGGCAAAAGGTCCCTTAGCAATCGAAAAATCTGTGTACTGGGAATCAAACATACAAAAACCATCGTGGTGCTTCGTTGTGAAAATCATATATTTCATACCAGCAGCCTCCATAATATCAGCCCATTGATCTGGATTAAAAGCTGTCGGATTGAATTTTTCACTAAATCCCCAATACCAACGCTTATAATCATAATATGAATCCATTGGACGGGTTATCCAATCTTCTGAACACAAAGGCCATGATTCGCATATTCCCGGAACAGAATATAATCCCCAGTGAAACAGTACTCCAAATTTTAAGTCCTGCCATTGATCCAGTTTATTCAAGACCGCCTGGTCTGTTGGCCATTCATAACCATCAGACTGCTTATGTACGAAGCTATTCGCATCGTCTTGGGCATAAGCCCCCATCGACAGAGCCAGCCCAATCAGGCAAGCTGCAATTCCTCTAATTTTTCTCATATTTTTAATTTTGTTTTTTATGGTATTACTTATTCTGGTTTCTGTTCCAACCAGGTCAAATCAAACTGATAGTGCAACCGACTGCTTATAATATGTATAGTAGAATCAGGCGACTGGATACCTGCCATATATCCCCTCGGCTCTGCGTGTGTTGCATCCATTTCAAAATTACCTGTCCACGCACCACCATTCAAGAAACGTTGTTCTCCATCCGTCAACAATTTTCTAACTGGCCAAGTCTTCCCTTCATCGTATGAAACAGCTGCATAAAGGCCATATCCACGAAAAAAAGTCCCATCTGCACGCTGAAACAACATTCCTCTTTCATTTGCAGGAGTCCGTTGTGGATGATCTGTAAACGAAACCAACAAGATAGGGCCTTCTTTCAAACGCATCAAAACGAGCCGTTGCCCTCCATCAATTGGAGGAAAAGGTGAAGCAGAATAGGTCCAGGTTTTGCCTCCATCCGAAGAAATACTCATCGGCATGTGTCGGCTTCCATCTTCCGATACAATTGTATTTCCACGTCCCAAAGCCATCCACTGACCGTTCTTTAACTCCACAATTCCAGCATGAATACCTGCAATAGTACTTCCCGAAGTACCTGCTGCAAACTGCGGTTTTGGCGTTCCATCCCATGGATCATTCCACGTTTCTCCATAATCTTTACTTATCAGGACAGCTGCTCCGTCATTTCCTTCCGGACCAGCATCACATGCTTGTACAAGCCATCCTTTTGAGGTTTGAATAGTTCCTGATATAACTTGATGACGTTTGGTATGTTCCGGAGCAATGATCCGAGGCACAGTCCACGTATATCCATTATCCCGACTGGTGCGCATCACAACCATCAGATTTTGCCAATCACCAGCAGCCTCTACTCCATTAAAATGATACAAGGTACCTTTCCCATCATTAAAAATAGAACTACCGGTCATATTCCGATCCGGAATCTTAAAAAACAATGAAGCTGGTTCCCAATTTAATGCCCCCGCCTTCAAACGAGATTGTAAAACGACCATTCCTCTGCCATTTTCCTGATTAGCAGAAAACCAGACAGCTAACAAGTCGCCATTATCGCACCAGGTAATAGAGGGTTGATGATTGTGGCTATAAAAAGGAACATCCGGATCTATTGGAGCGATAACAAAAGGGACTGGCTCCCGAAAAAAGCCTTTCCGAGCTTTTGCAGGAAAAGAAAAATCCGACTCTACAACCCGGAATCCCGTCAATGAATGGCAATCTTCAGGGAGCATCGCCATACGATTTGCACTTCTTAAATATTGTACCGGTGTATGATGACTACCTCCGCGAGTTACTCGGTAATAGCCTGTTTCAGGTCCTGTCGGATCTGTCTGGTTGCCAGGGTTATAAGGGCCATACCAATCTAAGCACCATTCTTCTACATTACCATGCATATCATACAGCCCAAATGTATTGGGAATAGTTTCCCTTACCTTTAAAGACACATTCTGATAATCCCGGGCAATAACTTGATTTCTACACATTGACTCCGACAAATAATCACCCGTATAATATTCCGTATAAGTACCTGCTCTACACGCATATTCCCATTCAGCTTCAGTAGGTAAGCGATAAGTCTTTCCCTCTCTCTGACTCAACCATTTACAAAAATCGACAGCATCTTGATAGGTCACATTTACTACGGCCTCATCATCCTCTACAGACACCCCATTTTTTCCACGTAAAGCCCGATGCTCTGGACGAAACAATTCATATTGTGCATTAGTCACTTCTGTTTTTCCCATCCGAAAAGCATGTGATATCGTCACCCGATGAATAGGAGCTTCATCAAAATTTTCTCCCTCCCCTATGCTACCCATATAAAAAGTACCCGCCGGAATCTCTACTGTTTCAATCAAAGATTGGGCAGAGGAAAAAAATGGATGCAGAGCCGCCGCTCCTATCATCAGCGAAATAATCTTCTCTAACTTTTTCATAACCTAACCCGTTTTTAATTTCATTATACAAATATAACTATTTATGCAAAAAGATTTAAAAGTCTGACCAAAAATACAGCTATAAATAACTATTTCAGTAAAAACCCTAAAAAAAACAACTCCGACTACTAATGAAAGTAACCGGAGCCGTTTTTACATTCTCTATGACTAATTAAAATTCAGTATTATTTTATTAATTTATAATAAGTTTTCTTAGCCCAGAAAAGGTTTGTATAATAACCTGTTGATTCTTCATAATTCTTTGAAATTGCGGCCTGGCAATTCGCCGTATTATAACTCAATTCATCACTTGGATAAGGCAAACGATTCGGCGGAGTCGGATAGTTAGACACCTGATCATCGGTTGCAAATGATACAACAGGATAACCTGTACGACGTACCACATTCCACGCTTCCAATTCATTCATAAAGCTAAAGTTCAACCACAATTGAGAGCAAATAGCTTCTTGTGTTGGCTGCCAAATTTTCTCAATATACGCCTGAATCTCTGCATCTGTTGGTTTCACCAGTGGACGATAAGCAGCATAACTATCATTACCTTCTTTATAAAGAGTACTTGTTTCTTTCAAATTCCAATAATATTCAACAGATTGCTCAACTCCTTTCACAAAGTTTTCCTTAGCAGTAGCCTCATTCTGCGTAACACCATACCCCATCAAATAGGCTTCAGCTTTACTTAAACTTACTTCAGCGGCACCAATCCAAAGACTCATGATGTTTTCATTGCCTTGATATTCATCCCAACCAGCTACAGCCTGAGAGTCAATCTTACAGTAATAATTAGCTGTTAAAATACCTCTTTTAATATATTCCTGTAATTTCAAATCGCTCAGATTGGTAATCTCAGCATTTGTCATATTCACATCAAAAGCAATATATTCACCATCCGGATTACAGTCATACATTACCTGAAGACGTGGGTCTGTATTTTCATCAGGTATACCATTAGCCGGAACATTCATCACATTCAGCACTGTCTGAGAACCAGCAGCGTAATCACCTGTATGAAGTGCCTGCGATAAACTCTTTCCAAAGTTAAAGTCATCAGTCTGTGTATCAGCAGTAACCCCCATATTCTCTGAGTTATTATCAATCAAAGGATATTTATCAGGGTTATTCAAAATTTCAGCGATAGCATCATGTGCTACAGTAGTACAATCACCGGTAGTTGCCAAATGAAGAGCGATACGCAAACGAAGAGAGTTCACATATTTCTGCCATTTAACCGGATCACCTGCAGCTACAGAATAATCCTGACGAGCCAAAGAAGAAAGACTTGTTGCATCAACTCCAGCTGCCAAATAGTCACCAACTTCTTTCAAATCAGCTAAGATCTGTTTGTAAAGTTCTACATCATCGTCGTACACACATTTTTCTTTAGCTGCATCATACTGACCATCTATCCAAAGTGTACCAGCACCATTGAAAGGTACATCTCCAAACAAGGAAAGTATTTCATGAAGCTGTGCTTCAACCAAAGTACGCGCCAGATAAACAAATATTAAATTTGCCGGTTTTTCTTCTTCTGTAAGATTATTATAAGTATATTCCAATAAACGATATTGGGTTACCATATCATAGAAGTTTTGCCAACGGGTATTAAAATAACCTTCGGTAGCTCCCATAAAACGTCCTCTATTATTACTATCTCCGATAATGCCAGAGAATGTACCTGATGTTGTGGACTGAGTATAATAACGATAGTACTTCAAATCCATCCAAGAGCTACCTTTATACATTACAGCAGTGAATACTTGCGGCACACCCACTGTTGCAGTTGTGGAAGGATCAGCATACTTTTCGTCATAGTCAGCATCAGAGCATGATGTCACTGACAAGAAAGCCATTCCAGCCAAAAGCAATGAAAATATCTTTTTCATAAATTTTTCTTTTTAAATAACTACAATAATATAATTAGAAACTAGCACGAAGAGAAAAACCGAATGTACGAGCACTAGCCGTAGAGCCACCTACCTGAGCCTGGTAAATCCAGTTTGTAGCATCGGATGTTTCTGAATCGAACAACTTCAATGTACGATAAATATAGAACGGGTTACGTACAAATGCAGAAAGTGTCAATCTGTTGCAAGCAAACTTCTTGGTTAAACTAACCGGTAAAGTATAAGCCAAACTGATTTCACGACATTTTATATAACTGTTTTTCTGAATAGCATCCGCATAAGACTGGCTTGCTCCTGTACCCCAACCATAAAGGTTATCATTAGCCTCGAACTGAGTAACCACGATATCATTCGGAGTTCCATCTTCTTTTACACCCGGAAGAATCAAACCGTTATCCCACAAATAATGACCGTTGTACATGTCACCACGTTTGTAAGTAGCAGCAATCTGTGCAGCTTCAGCAGCACTCAGTACATGGATAGAAGCTTTATCTGAAACTTTCTCTGTGTCACTGTAATAGAATAAACCACCTGTAGAATAATCACGTACACCAATAGCATCGGTAATGTTACCGGCATCCATCATGTACTGCCACGGCAAGTTCAAGACATCACCACCAATACGGAAATCAAATGACATATCAAGTGTGAAGTTCTTATAACTCAAACTGGTACCAAAACCACCGGTAAACTTAGGCATTGCGTTACCAACTTTATGACGCTCTGTTTTATCTGCGATATAAAGTCCGTTACTACCAACAATATAGTTACCGTTTTCATCAGTTTTCCAAGTATAAGCATACCAGTCACCCATAGACTCTCCCACATGTGATTCGAGTACTGCAGCACCGTTGTCCAATGTAACATGATTCAATACATCCAGACCGTCAGCCAGTTTCTTTACAGTATTTTTATTCCATGCAATGTTACCACGTAAATCCCATCTCCAATCTTTTGTTTCAATAGGAGTTCCATATACATTTAATTCAATACCCTTATTAGAAAGTTCACCCACATTCATCAACATGCTTTGTGCCCCCATAGAAGCAGCACTGGTAGTAGAAAGGATCTGATCTTTAATATCGTTGTAATAGAAGTTAAATTCCATACCCAAACGATTATTCAAGAATTTATTCTCAATACCAACTTCAAATTCATGTTTAGTTTCCGGTTTGATATTTTCGTTACCAATTTCTGTAGGAACATAATTGTAAGTATAAACCGTAGATCTCGTCAAAGAACCTTGCTGGTATGCCATATTAGCAACATAAATTTCAGGAGCGTTACCTACAATACCATAAGAGAAACGAATCTTACCATAGTTCCACCAGCTTGGATTCTTTTCCTTCAACAATTCCGTATAAAGTACACTCAAACTTGCAGACGGATACCAGAAAGAGTTATTGCCATGTTTCAAAGTAGACGTTTTTTCCTGACGAATAGAACCTTCAACAAACCCCCATCCATCATAGCCGTAACTAGCAGTCAAGAAAGCACCAGTCTTCAGCAAGCTTGATTTATCCATCTCAGCACTCTTAGTTCCCACAGATGCAGCCAAATCAAACCAATTTTCCTGTGTCAAACCCAAAGTAGTACCAACTTTAGATTCATAATAGCTTTCCTGACGAGCATTCCAACCTAAGTTAGCAGTTACATTATGTTTTTCACCAAAAGTCTTATCAAACATCAACATAATATCACCATATACAATTGAATACTGACTATTAGTTAGACTATAGGCATCTGAATACTGACCATTAGTCGAGAAGATATGAGCATTATCTGCACTATCCTTATTTTCAATCTTATCAATTGTCAAGTCGGTAGCCAAACGTCCGCTCAAAGTCAATCCAGGAATAATAGTCCAAGTCGGGTTAACAGATCCAATAAAACGCTGATGATTTTCTTCCTGAACTTTACCAAAAATATTCCAGAAATATTCTTCCATCAAAGATGTTGATCCCATCGGAGTATACAAGAACTGTTCTTCAGGAGTCATTGTATTGGCAGTACCACCATTGATAGCAGCAATACTATTACGATAACCAAAGCTTGTCATTGTATGATCACGAATATAAGCAACATCTGTAAATCCACCGAACATACCACTATAGTTATTTGTCAAACGGCTGATACGGTAAGCACGGTTCTTGATATACTGATTGGTATAAGTAGCCGTATAGTTCAATTTGATGTTTTTTGTCACATCAAATGTACCATTCAAGTTAAAATTGTGCTTGTGGTTATTTGAATTATACTGCATAGCCTCAGCATTATTAAATGTATACGAGAAACGTACATTATTACGCTCAGAGCTATTAGTCAAAGAAAGGTTATATGTCTGATTCACACCGGTACGGAAAATATCAGCCCACTGATTATGGTCAATCGGAGTATAAGCCCGTTGTGAACCATCAAAATAGGTCACCATCTGGTTAGGGTCATATTTTGCGCCCCAAGAATAATAAGATTCACGGTTCGGAGTTGTAATAGGGTTACCATTCCAATCAACACGTGTCGTACGGAAACCAGTCAATGCCTGCGGATCAGAGTTGCTTCCGATTGCCCAGTTATCATAACCAGGGCCATATTCTTTTTGAATTTCAGGCATATAAGCCACTTTATCAAAACTTACATTTGCGCTGAAATCAACCTGAGTTCCGGTACCTTTTTTCCCTTTCTTGGTAGTAATCATCACAACACCATTGGCAGCTTCAGAGCCATACAATGCAGAAGCGGCCGCACCTTTCAAAATAGAAATATTCTCAATATCTTCCGGGTTAATATCGACGATACCGTTAGATTCAATACGCTGACTTCCCCAATAATCGCTATTATTGGCATTACCATTATGAATAGGTACACCATCCATAATAATCAACGGCTGAGTATTACCTGTAATAGATGAAAGACCACGTACAGAAATTGAAACAGAAGAAGTACCGCCACCTGGAGCTGACTGAATACGTACACCGGTAGCTTTACCATAAAGTCCACTTGCCAAAGTCGTACCACCTGTTCTGGTTAAATCCTCAGACGATACAGTACTTACCGCATAACCTAACTTTTTAGCATCCTTTTTAATACCCAATGCAGTTACAACAACTTCCTCCAGCTTCTGTGTATCATCCTGCAATGTCACATTAATAGGCTGTCCCTTGAATGGAACTTCCAACGTCTGATAGCCCACAAATGAAATCTGAATGATATCACCAACCTTTACCCCTGATAGAGAAAAGTCACCATCCAAACCGGTGATTGTACCATTGGTAGAACCTTTTACTATTACTGACGCACCGATAACTGTTTCGCCAGTTGCATCCTTTACGATACCCGTACAGGTAGATGTTTGTTGTTGTGTACTTTGAGTTGCATCAACCTCAGGCACAGCTACTGCATATGCTGCTCCTGTAGAAGACACTCCTGCCAGAGCTAACAACATACTGACTGACTTGATTCGTTTTAACATAATCCAATATTTTAAGTTAAAGATTTCCTAAATCGGATACTATTATTTAATAATAATGCAAATTTTATATACTTTTTACTTTAGCAGTGAACAAAGATAATAATTTTTTTTATGATTTATTGTTTTTATGTATTTTTTGTAAAAAATATCTATACAAAAAGAATAATATTCACAATAAGAGATATATTTTTCCCTCATTTTAGCTAATATTCACAAACATTTAACAAACTCACCACACATATAGGATTAGCAAATCATTTTTTACGGCAACTCATATAATGATCATTATTAATATATCTTTTCGAAAGTTTTTATATCACATATCACATATAAAAAGCATAGATTATATATAGTGCCCATAAAATCCCCCCGCATATTCATCCGGCTCACCCGGCAATACCCAATCAACAAATTTGCATAAAACCAATAACTTTGTCACAGATTTCCATTTTATCACTTTTTATTAGTACATTTGCATACAA
>NZ_JBBKBJ010000028.1:0-46847 GCF_037890145.1 Phocaeicola sp. HCN-6420 | reverse complement strand
ATTAGATATATAATATTATTGTGGTGCTTGTTTATGTTTCTCTATTTTCTATATATGATTATAAGAGAAGGACTGTGCAGAGTTGTCCGGTTATATTACATTGCCTATACTGGGTGGAATAAGAAAAGAAATGGTTATAGATACCCGGACTCCATTTTAGCACTAAAGAAGTTAAACTACATCTTTGCAAAATATACTTTGTATAGAATGCTCAGCTTGTAGAATTACTCGGTAAGTTTATTAGAAATATAAGTCATTATAATTGTACTGAAGCAATAAAAGATAGGGAAGACCCTATCTTTTTTATTTTCGAAGTTTTAATGTACTATTGTGAATAATGGCAGTAGGATTGTATTGTTTTATAAGAGATTCTACAATGATTCGATATCCTGGAGTTATACATGGAGGTAATGTTATTTCCATCTGTTTAAAAGCTTCATCACTAATTTCAACATCTATGTATTTTTTATCATTGGGCATAATATGTGAAATTGCTTCTGGATCAAATTGTTTTTGAATGTTTTCATTGATTAAGGGATGTGAGAGAGGAAGTAATTTTTTTGTGAATAACACGAATCGTGATTCTTTCTGGAATTCCCATTTTTTTTCTTTGTATTTCCCAAAATCCCAATAGTTTTCTATTCTTATATCACAGAGTCCTGTTTGTGAATTTTGTAACATATGTATGGAATTTTGATAAAATGATTTAACATCATTGATGTATGTTACATCTTTAAAGAAATCATGCCTTTCTTTATTAAAGATATTGGTAATTAAATATTCTCCATTATAGAGTAATTGTTCTTTTGTAAAAGGAGAGATCAATCTTTTACTGATACCGTGATTTGAACAAGAAAAAGGCTCAATAATATAATGATTAAATAGATCTTCTGGCATTGCAATTCTAATACCTTTGTCAATGGAAGAATACATTTTCCATAATGGGATGTTTTCTTCAGAGTCTCGAGTCCAGGATGAAGCATATATACTTTGAGCTAGAAAAATTGCTTCTTGAGGAAAAGCTTCGCACTCAAGCATATCGTCTAATAAATCCAAACGTGTAAATCTAATTTTGTGACTTGACAAAATTAATGCCAGAATTTCAATACTTGTATAATGATATATTTTAGACATATAATAACACTTTAATACCTGCAAATATAGTAATAATGAAAATACTTGTATACTTCATTATAAGCGACAATGATTAAGTTTCTGTTTTACCTGTTATATTTCATAAATAGAAATGACTCAATAAACCTTTTTTGTCTTTTTACTCATATATCAGGTTTCATACTTTTGGTTAACAAACAATCAAAAACATGACAATTTTTTCAAATCTTTTTGAGTGGCTGAAGATTAGTAACCGCCCAAAGCACGTCAAAGCAGGCATTATCATTTTCATCGTTTGGATTACTGTTGTACTGGCTTTAACATCTATGTCCATTTTGCAAGCTGCATTCACAGGCACTATGTGTGTATTTGTTGCAATGTGTTCTGTAGAATATATTCAAAAAAACATTGATGCAGAATGGGATTGGTTAGATGTCTTATCTGGTATTCTTTTCCCATTGATTGTGACTTTAATCATTTACCTGTATGGAGTTTTTAAATGAGATAGTCAATACGCTGAGTAGTATTCTTTCTTCAATATTTCTTCCATTAATTGGAGCACTGATGTTTTATGATGCACGGAGAAGAAAAGAAGAGGCGACCGCACATAAAGAAGAAGCTGCTGCTCGAAAAGCAGATACAGATAATATAACCAGTTATGCTGCTGAATGGAAGGAATTATATGAGAAAAAGGAAGCTAAGGTTCAGGAGCAGGATAATAAGATAGATCAGCTTTATGCAGAAAAGAATGAAGACCGGCAACGGATTCGGGAGCTGATGGAGAAGAATACAGCTCTGGAATTGGAAAATCAGAAGTTGACTGTAAAACGATGTGATGTGAGAGGATGTGGTAAAAGACAACCTCCTAATGATTATTAACTATAAATAAAATAAAGAATTTATGACAACACAACCACGAGGCTTGCGGAACAATAATCCAGGTAATATCCGCAATTCAGATGCTACCGACTGGCAGGGCGAAGTTCCTGCATCTAAGAAACGAGACAACACCTTCGAAGAATTCGAAGACATGGCACATGGTTATCGGGCTTTGATCAAGCTGCTACAGAACTACCGTCGTAAGTACGGATGTCAGACGATTGCAGACTTCATCAGCCGTTGGGCACCCAGAACCGAAAACAACACATCCGGATACATTTCTCGCGTATGCAAGGAAATGCAGGTACCGACTACCTACGTTCCGGATGTAGAGGATAAGGCAACCATGTGCGCTTTTGCAGCTGCTATCTCACAAGTTGAAAATGGTGTACCGGCTATTATGAAAGATGTTGAATCAGGCTGGGACTTATTATGAGAACATTCATTATTTCATTCTTTACAATTGTTTTTTGCTCGGTGTTTCTCGGTTGTAAGACTGGGAAACACCTTACTTCCGACAATCACACGCAGATCATCGTACATGATAAGCTGATACCGGTATTCAAGCCTGCGGATTCCGCATCCATCCGGGCTTTGTTGGAGTGTGATTCAAATGGCAGGGTTGTGCTTTCCTGGTTGGATATGGTACAGTCGGAAAACGCACGCCTCCGGTTCAAATTGGATTCTATGGGTAATCTGATGGCGGACTTTAAGGTTCCTTCAGATACAGTATTCATACCAGGTAAAGACAGTACAATTATCCAAAAGACCGTGCAAATGGTAGAGGTGGAGAAAGAACTTACGTCGTGGCAAAAATTCTGCGTGGTGTTCACTGTTGTAGGGCTGATTCTCATTGTGCTGTTCGCATTTTTCAAAGTTCGTTCAATCTTAATTAAAACATAATATGGCAATAGACCAGATAGCGACCGTAGAGGTCCGGGTAAATGGCGAGGAAGCCAAGCAGGAACTCAAGAATCTGGAGGCGATAGCATCCGGATTAAAAAAAGAACTGGCTGATGCTTACGAAGCTGGTGATACGTCTAAGATCAAACAGGTTACATCCGAGCTTCGTAAGACTGAAGCGCAGATTAAGACGTTGAAGAAAGATACTACGGCGCTTACTGAGGTGATGAACAACCTTGATAAAGCAACGCCGAAAGAACTTCGTGCTACTCTGACGGCCATTAATCGACAACTAAACAGTGGTTACATCAAGCGAGGATCTGCGGAATGGAAATACTATCAGCAGCAGGCTAAACTGGTGACGGCCGAACTCCAGAAGATCAAGACGGAGGTACAGGAAACCGAAAGTTGGATTTCTCGTTTCAATAACGGACTGACGAAGTGGGGCGGCTTACTGGCGACTGGTGCTGCTACACTCACTGGGGTTTCCATGGCATTGAATACCCTTCGTAATAACCGTGACTCTAAGGAATCCTCTCAGGCCGAGCTGAAAGCTTTGACCGGATTGGATGATTCATCTATTCAGTGGCTTACCGAACAGGCGGAGAAGCTGTCTACTACCATGGATGAATCTGGCTTACGTATCCGTCAGTCATCCGACGAGATTCTTCAGGCATATATGTTGATCGGCTCTAAGAAGCCGGAACTGCTAAAAGACAAAGAAGCTCTAAACGCCGTAACCATCGAAGCTATGCGTTTAGCGGCGGCTGCAAAAATCGACTTGAAGGATGCCGTTACCGCTACTACCGTTTCTCTGAATATGTATGGTGAATCAGCTGATCAGGCGGCGCGTTACGTGAACGTACTGGCTGCCGGATCTAAAGAGGGTGCAGCTGATGTATCGGCCCAGGCTGCCGCGATCAAGAATGCAGGTGTGGCTGCCTCCGGAGCTGGAGTAAGTATCGAACAGCTTGATGGTACAATCCAGATGCTGGCGGAGAAAGGGCTGGAGGCAGAGCCGGCCGGTACCGCACTTCGTAAGTTCTTCTTGGTATTGCAGACTGGGCCAGATGAAACGAATCCGAAAGTGGTTGGCTTACAGACTGCGCTCGAGAACCTGAATAAAAAGTCATTGTCAGCTGCACAGATCCAGACTATGTTCGGCGAAGAAGCCTACTCTGCCGCTACCATCTTGATAGATAATGCAGATAAGGTACGTCAATATACCGAAGCCGTGACGGATACCAATATCGCTATGGAACAGGCAGCTATCAACTCTGATACCAACGAAGCTAAGATGGCGCAGTACCGTAATAATATCAAGGAGGCAGGTATCGAGCTGATGGAGCGGCTTAATCCATCGTTGTCACTCCTGACCGGATGGACTACGAAGATCATCGTGGCTCTTCCAAAACTGATAGATTGGTTTATAAAGTACAAAGGAATTATCATTACATCAACTGCTGCTATAACTGCATATACAGTTACGGTAAACGCATCCACAATAGCTACCAAGCTGTACGAAACCTGGACAAAATTGGCAACAGTAGCAACACGAGGTTTCAATACGGTACTAAAGGCAAATCCTTTTGGATTAGCTGTAGCTGGTTTGACGGCTATTGCAACGGCTCTGATGACTTACGTGATTCCGAATACTCGGAAAGCCAAAGACGAGCAGAAATCATACAATGAAGAATTGGAGAAAATGACTAAAATTTCAGATTCGTTTGTTGATATAAATAAGCGTGCTGATAATTTAAGCAAATTGAATGATCGTCAGAAGCAGAATCTTAAAACGGACGCTCAAGAGGAGTTGGCTATTATAGAGGATAAACTTACAAAAGAAGAGATTGCTTACAACGAACAGTTTGAAAAAGAAAAAAAACGTATTCAGGAGCGTGACGATATAAATGCAACTACTAGAAAAGTTCTGCTGAAGGGACTTGATGGTAAATTCAAAGCGCAAAGACAAGCGATTGAAGCTTTGGCTAAACAAAGGACAGAACTTCAAAATATCATTGATAAAATTCCTGATATAGTAACTCCGGTTGTGGATTCAGACCCAAATCCAACTGAAGGCGGAAGCAATAGTTCTCCTGCGACAAAAGAAAATCCTCAGGTAACGGCAGAGAATAAACGGTACTACGATGAACTGGCAGACCTGAAGAAGTCGTACCTCGCCAGCGACGAGATGACGCAGCAGGAATATAGTCAGTTCATGGAAGATTTGGAGATGCGTCACCTCGAGAACATGCTGGCCATTGCCGGACTAGAACCAGAGAAACGGCAGCAGATCGAGCAGAAGATCCTCGAAGCACAAATTAAATTTAAGGACGAATGTACTCGACTGGAACAAGAAGAAACAGAAAAAATTTCAGAAGAAACTTTCACCAGGCTGGAGAAACAATATCAGCTGGAGATACAGGAAGCGACAAAGAGGCATTATGAATCTCTTTCTTCGGAAGAAGAATATTATCAGGAGTTGGCTGAAATCCAAAAGAGATATTATGATGCTGTTCTAAACTCTACCCGTGTGTCGGAAGAAAAAAAGGCTGCGATAAAGGATAAGATAGAAAAACAAAGTTTGACAGATACAGAGAAAAATCAAGAGGAATATAAAAGAAAGGTTCAAAAAGCTGTTGCACTAGCTCAAGAAATTGGTTCCGATTGGGGATCTACATTTGCGGAATTAGTTTCAGATTCAGAAGCGACGATGAAAGATTATATGAAGACATTGGTATCGCTGACTTTGGAAACACTGCAAAAAATAATGTTGGCCTCTATCGCAGAAAGACAAATGAAAAATATTGCAACTTTAGGGTTCATTGGACTATTTAAAGCTGGTGCTGAGATAGCTTTGATTACAGCAGCCTTCGAAACTGCAAAAGCAGCGATCAATGGCTTTGAAACGGGTGGTTACACCGGTACCGGTAGACATGATGAACCCAAAGGTATAGTCCATGCTGGCGAATTTGTCGCTAACCGTTATGCCGTGCAGAATCCGGCTGTTCGTCCGGTTCTGGACTTAATTGATCAGGCGCAACGGAACAATACTATCGGTAGCCTGACTGCAAAAGATGTTTCTGCGGTTTTATCGGGTGTTGCATCGACAACAAACAATACCTACTATCAGCAGAATGTACCTGCTGATAACGGAATGTCTGTTATTATGCTGAAGGCGGTAAAGGTTATTGATTTACTTAATAAGAGATTGGATGAACCGATCTATACATATACTCGGGCTACTGGCAAGATGGGAGTAAACGAAGCTCAGGATTTGGTGGCTCGTATGAAAAACAATGTATCAAGGAGGATTAAATTATGACCAGATTATTCATCGACGGCCAGGAGGTTGTGCTTTCCGAAAATTTTGAACTCGAATTGATAACAGAAAATCCGTATTTCACCCGCAATGGAGAATATACTTATGACATAGATATCGATTTGAGAGATCCTGGTAATCGGAGAATCTATCAGAATATCAACAGGTCTGATGTCACAAAAGGAATAAAGAACCGTAAGGCGACATTAATGTCAGGAGCCCTTGAAATAATATCAGGTGTGGAGGTTGTTCTTTCGATTGAAAACTATACCGCTAAAATTCAGATTGTAGCTGGTAATTCCCAGTTGAATTACGAAGGGGGTGATACGGATATACGAAGTATAGTTCTTGATGGGATTTCAATGACTTCGCAGCAGGCTATTGATACGTTATTCGGTAAATTCCCGGAAAACAACGTCGTATATTCGCCGGTGGTTAATTACACAGAATCGGACGGAAGTTTTTCGATATTAAACAACGTAGAGGTGGACGAAGATATATCCTTCACAGATGTAGAAAACATATCTCCTCAGTATTATCTGTTGTATGTGATAGAGAATTTGATAACGAAGTTAGGATTCACAAAGGGAGTAAATGAGCTGGAGAATGATCCTGTATGGAGTAGATTGTTTATCGTTAATCCCTATAAGGATTCAGTACTACAAGAACTGTTGCCTGACTGGACGATAAATGAGTTTATTGAGCAGATTGAATTATACCTTGACTGTATCATTGTTATAGATAAGGTAGATAAAAAATTCAATATAATCAGTTTAAATAAATATTTTGAAAATCAGGATATTGTTTATTTAGACGATGTTATTGATGACAGTACCGAAAAGACATACGACGTGGATACAAATTATGCGTTTGCATATACTTATGTATCTTATGATTTACCCAGCGATGAATATTACAATTACCTGAAATTGAAAGAGGGGGTAAGAGAGAATTGTTCTATCGTTTCCAGTCCTGAGTGGGATGATTTTAAAACCAAGTATGATCAGTATTATTCCGGCCCCTATATCTTACATTCAGAAGACTATGGGCTTGATTATGTTGTTACCGATTATTCTGTTTCTGGAGAAACCAAAAAAGGTCTGATAATCGTTGACCGATTCAAGGATGCAGGTAATTTAGATTCACGGGATAAAAGCTCATTCCAGATTGTACCTGTTGAAGTCGAAAAAATAGAAATACATAGTACTACTGGTGGACGCTACCTTATTGGTCCGGCTGTAAAAAAGTTAAGGGTGGATCCTGAAAGCACTGCCATCAATGATTTGATAAATAGTTCTGGCAATAATACAGATATCCCTGACAGGCTGTATGTCGGTATTTATTATGGTATACAAAAAGCATTAAATCGAGGCCCTAATGAATACCCAGGTGAGTATTGGGATAAAATGCCAATGGGTTCGAATGATAGATATTTCATTCAAAAGCCGACTACGCTTGGCGGTGATCAGAGTATTCTTACCTTGCCCGATTATACAATTACTCTGGATGGAGATAATGGTTTGTTTAATAGAGTCTATAAGAATAAACGTGAGATAGATACTTCAGTCGAATATACTTTTCAGTTTTTGACGAATAAAGTATATGATCTAAACAGGATTTTTGTCATACGCAATAAAAAATACTACTGTAAAGAAGTACACTATAAAATAACGCCTAAAGGTATGGATAAAATAGCAGAGGGCATTTTTTATCTTGCAGATTCTGAATAGAGTTTATATGTCTGTTTATCTTGGGCATTAAGTTTGTTTCTTTTACTGGGAAAGTTATATCCTAAAAGTTTATTTGTTATTGCTAATTATATCAGTGTAAAAGCTTGAAATCTAACTTATTCTTGGTGGTCTTATAATTGTGGATGTTACTTTTTAGAGGTGGAATAGTTTATTATCTTATGTGTTTTAGTTCTTATGTTAAATTATATAATGCAGGTAGGAGAGATATTGTTATTTATATCTAAGATATTAGACTTGCTATTGTATACTATAAAAATAATAATTACTTTTGCAATAAGAAGTGCTAAAATAGTATTAAAAAAAGGAGGTATCATGTGTGTAATTAAAGACGTTACTCGATTCATCGCGAATGGGGCAAAAGTTTTGCGTGATTCTTCCCGCGGTGAATACAAACAAGAATCTGAAATTATTTCCCAATTGAAGAAAGAACTTTTTATTGAATCTGATAAGATGGATGATAAATCCAAATTAAAGCAGGATAGAAAGAATATTGAAAAAGATGTAAGAGATGCTTGGGAAAAATTAAAACTAAGTAATGGCTAAACAACAAATTCAACAAAAAGAAACTGTCGTTGCAGGACAAGGTGGTGTAGGTCAGCAGTTGGAAAGAACTTATACCGTAGATGACAACAGTTTGCCTTCTCCCCAAGAATTAGCAGCCTATAAGGAAATAGATCCTCAAATTGTTACTTTCTTGATGGAAGCTTCCGTTAAGGAACAAAAACATCGACATGAGATGGATAAAGTAAAGTACGACCTAATTCGAAAGTCTGAATCAAGAACAGGAAGAATGAATTGGTGGGGTATGGCATTTGCTTTTTTATCTATTGTAGTAATTGTAGCTCTTGCTGCTTATGCTTTATATTTAGATAGACCTTGGTTTGCTGGAATATTAGGAGCAGGCACATTAGTTACAGTTGCTTCAATATTTATTAACAAAGAAAAGCCTGATACAAAGAAAAAATAATCTTATAAGAAAAAGCGGAAACCCAAAAAGTTTCCGCTTTTTCTTTTGTTATTCCAAAATAAATCCTCATATTTGTATCGATCTCCATTTTGTGTAGGCGACGATGGCTCGCCAAATATCTTTGCTGCGGGCATTTTTTATGTCCATAGCATTGTTTATAATACCCATAGGGTTCCGACCCCCGTGTGGAGCGTTAATGCGCCCACTGCCTGCACAAGGTGGAGATCAACGGGAAAGCGGAACCTTTTTTGTTTCCTTTCCCGTAATATTAACCAACATATTGTTTCATTTTAATTGATCTCCAAAATGAAAAATCAAATTGCATTGCCTGCAAGCCAGGCAAGAGAAAGCCGTATATCGTTATGGCTGAACCGTGAGAATTGTATCTTTTCCGCTCTTATGGAAGAGAGAGTATCAAACCGTCAGGCTGTGCTTGTTTCTCAAGTACTTGCTTCCTTCAGCATTCTTAGCTGTTCCTTTTTTATTCATTGGCTGGCTGCCGTTGCTTGCCTGTGCTGGTTTACCTGTTCCGTTCTGCTTTGTAAGAAAGGAGGTTTATAATGGATGACGATAAAACCAGCTTCAAGGTACAAAAGACGGCATATTATAACGAAAAAGGTCTGTTCATTGAAGAGTACCAGATATTCATGAATGGACGTGACTCTATAATGTGTCCTCGTGAAGATTTTGAGAGATTGTATAAAATTATGGGAATCGCATTGAGCGATAGAAAGGAGGCAGACCATGGCAAATAAAAAAGTAGAATTCGACAAATATATTCTTTATCGTTACTTCCAGGAATATCTTCCTGCCGATAAAGTTACAGATGATGTAATCTACAAAACTTCACAGCAGATCCAGGATGAACTGTCTGATATGGCAGAGATCAGCATTAACGATATCGCCAGGGCGATGGTGGATTTGGGCTATGAACTAACCATTTCCCCCGATGGCCGTCCGGCGTGGATCATGTTGCGCAAGTAGCTGTATATTTTTAGATGATTAGATACATTTTTTTATTTACATTTTATATTGGAGGCATGACATCGTGAGGGTGTTGTGCCTTTTGTTTTTAAAATTCCCCTTCAAAATGCTTGGTCTCTTCATGTACCGTCATATTGCTACCCTTCAGATACTTATTGGTTGTGGAGATATCCGCGTGGCGAGCCTGGTCACGGGCAATGACAATACCTTCAGCATTGGCCAGGTCACGTATTCCTGAATCTTTCAGGGAGTAGAATTGATAACTGTCTGGGAATCTCAGTTTTTCACGTACCTTATTAAAGTAATTTCTGTAAACTTTAGTGGTTACTTTATTTTTTGAGGGCTTGAAACCTTTACCGAACAGATAATAATTTCCAGGATTGCTGAAAACATCAAGATCAAGCATTGCTTTAATGAGTTTGTCATTCAGACCGACCATGCCGTCTTTGCGGTTCTTGCTGATGCTCGATGCGATGAATACCTTTTGTTCCTTCAAGTAGATGTCGGACAGCTTGATGTTGGTTATTTCGTCCGGACGGATAAAGGTATAATAAGCGAACTGGCATAAGAACAAAAAGTACGGATTCTCTTTCTTGAGGTATTTCTTCAGCTTTTGTATATCGGTAGACGATAGGGCAGACCGTTTTTTCTCCTCTTCCTGTAACATGCGGATATTCTCTACCGGATTCTTGATAAGGTACTGCTTTTCCATCATCCAGCTGCAAAGTGAAGACAGCCAGGTACGATAATTGTTTCGGGTTCTGGCTGATGAATCACGGTCGAGCAATACATAATCTAAGAAGTCTGATATAAAAGACTGGTCAATCTGGTATGCATATACGATTGCTGGGATGTGCTTCGCCGTGTATTCTTCAAATACTCGCAGGCGCTTCTCGTAATCCTTCAGAGTGTTCTCTTTGATGGTACCAGCCGCATATAGTTTTTCCAGATATATATGATACCTTTGGATAATATCTACATACGGGGTGTATTGCCTTGAGTTCTCGACATCCGCCCATGGGTTCCATCCGGAACGGAGTTTGATGTTAAGATTGGTGATGATTTCATTAGCTCGACGGCGGCGTTCGGTAACCTTAGGTATTCCATCGAGCATATACTTCTTTCTTTTCATTTTTTGCTCGACGGGATCGTAAGACTTGAAATCAATATACCATGTTTTACCAGTGTGAAGTTTGGGTTCAGTGTACGAAATGATGCTAAAAATCGATGCGCTTTTCTTTCTTGATGAAAACATTTTTTTATTACGTTTTTCGAGTTCGAAAGCGTAATACAGTTTGACATTCAGAAAATTCGTGTCCGAGATTTGTCCGACCTACAAACGAACAAAAGCTGCAACTTTTTGAGTTACAGCTTTTTATCTCGGCACGGGAAGAGAGGCTCGAACTCCCGACACTCGGTTTTGGAGACCGATGCTCTACCAACTGAGCTATTCCCGTGTTTGCGGTTGCAAAGGTACTATAAATTTTGATATCTGCAAATGCTTTTCGGTAAAAATATGGATGCTTTCTCTCATATTAGCCCTAAGTCTTTGAATATGAGTTGATAGGTTTCTGCCTTTTTTTCTATTTTCAGCGGATAGGCGCGGCTGGATGATGGCATTCGGTACAGATAAAGTATGCGATCTGCATATTCGAATGGAGATTTTCCACCTATGGGTGGTTCTGCTACCTCCAGTTGCTGCCGTAAAGTATCCGTAGCTTTTTGTCCTGTCGTCACAATGGCCCGACAGTTTGGAAGCTGTTTCAGCAGAAGATTTATATCAGTCGGCTCTACGATGTCCAGAAATTTATCAGAAGCATTGTCCTGCAAACGGCGTACGGCCGAAGCCGTATCGTATAGTGCAATACCTTTTTCATTCAGGAACTTTATAATGCGTTCCTTGTCGAACGATTTTTTGTCAGGATGCAGGAAATAATCTTTATCAGAAAAAAAGATTATTCCGAAAATGCGCCACATGTCGTTTTGCAGGTTAGGGTAGAAAAAATCCATACTCCAGCGCTTTTTTTGTGGAGGAAAGCTTCCCAGCATCAGCAATACAGCGTTTGCAGGCAGGAAAGGTTCCAGCGGGTGAGCTTCTACGGGAATAATCTTTTCAGTATTCATTGGGCGTCAAATCAGGCTTTAGGCTTGGGCTCTTTTTTAGCCAGCAAGACAATGTTGTACACATATTCTGTCATCCAGCTTTCCGAATAACCCAATGTATGCTGGTAAACACGGATGTTGCCGCAGGTTTTGCGTACGCCGTCATCCTTCCAGTTGGTTTTAGTCATGATGTCATGGATAGCCTTTTCCGTCATACCGCGCAACATTTTCTTAAATACTCCCGGCATACGGAATTTCCATTGCATCAGGTTGCCGATTACCATCATCAGGTCTTGGCTGAATCCCTGGAACATGAATAGATAGTTCTTGATGTCATTCACATTCTTGCAGTTCTTTTTAATGGAATTGTCTATTTCTTTGAAGAAAATGTCGTCCAGACCGTAAATATCGCTCAGCATCTTTTTACATTTGGAGCGTTCGGCTATTCCTAATTTATTGTTTTGGGTAGGAATCTTGAGGGTACGTTTAAATACTGCCATGTCGGGCAAGAAATTAATGTTGCTGATGCCCAGCTGTGCTGCCATGACCGACTGATAATATACGCGTATCAGCGTCATAAAATCTTCCATTCCTCCTACACGTACTGTTTCGTCGGTTTCTGAGGTTTGTTTCTTTCCGAATATTTTAGAAAATATACTCATAATAATATAAATTGTTTATTTGCGTACAAAGATAGGAAATCTTTTTGTTCGTTTTTTTATTCACTGTCTTTAAGCTGAAAATAAAATGTATGTTCCATGAAAAGTTGTTCTACCAGACCGAAGCGGATAAAGTCGGCAAGCAGGCGACTTATTTGTTTTCGGTTCATGTGAGTAAGTCGGCTGCATTGTCCTAAGGTGAGGGGAGCATGCTGTTGCAGAATAGTCAACACCTGCTGTTCTCGCTGGGTATATGTCATGACAACATCTTTTTCTGCACGGTCATGTTTCCAGATATTCAGGTGTATGGGATTGGCCAGAATGTTTTCATCTTTAATGCGGACATAGGCCCATGGATGATTTTCTTCATCCAGCGCATAGATTGGTTTCTGTCTGCTTTCGTTTACCTGTACTTCCAGTACATCTTTTCCTTCCACATGATAAATATGTGTGTCGAGTTGTACTTCCGGACGGCAGTATAAATTGGCAGCGGCTTCTATCATGTATATTTCTTCTTCCGATCGTACACCGGCTATTTTCCCGTTATCTTTCACTCCAACCAGCAGTCTGCCACCTTCGGTATTGGCAAAGGCAGATAAACTTTTGGCTATTTTTCTTGCGTCGGATATAGCAAATTTAAAATCCTGGTGTACATGTTCTCCTTCGGATATCAGCTTTTCTAAATATTGTATATTTGTATTTGTTTTCATAACGGCGCAAAGTAAATGAAAAACGGCTGTCTATTCGTAAAAAATCCGTTATCTTTTGCGAAAAACAGCCGTTTCTTTATCGTTTTTACATCGATGGTCAGTCACAATGTTTGTGAGTCATGATGTCGAGTACCATCTTGTCGGTTTCATTCATACCTTCCGAACCGATTTTGGTCAGGTTACGAATACTCTGATTTACGTTTTCTTCGATGATTCCTTCTACCGAAGTAACACATTTCTGTTCCATTGCCATGATGGCAGACATGACGGCAGTCGACACTCCACTGGTCAGTTTAAGTGCACAACTTGGTTTGGCACCGTCACAAATCATGCCGGTAAGTGTAGCAATCATGTTTTGTACGGCATACATTACCTGCTGATATCCTCCACCCATAAGGTAAGTAATACCGCAACTGCTTCCTGTTGCTGCAACAACACAGCCGCACAGCGCCGACAGGCGTCCCAGACTTTGTTTGATATAGATGGCAGTCAGGTGGCTGAGTATAAGAGCTCTTGTCAGTTCCTCTTCAGAGTTGTGATTATCTTCTGCATAAATTACGACCGGTAACGTAGCGGCTATACCCTGATTTCCACTGCCGGAGTTGCTCATTACCGGAATCATGGCACCTGCCATGCGGGCATCGCAGGCTGCCGAAGTGTACGATAAAATATGAGTGAAGGTATTATTGCCCATGATGTTCTTTTCAGTTTTGCTGTTTCTCAGCATTTTGCCCAGTTCATGACCATATTTTCCCTGAAAAGAACGTTCGGCTGCATTTTTATTCAGACGTTTTGCTTCGAGTATAAACTGTATTTCATCCAGTGGAGCAGTAGTGGCGAAATCGAAGACCTTGCGCAGGGTCAGTTCAACAGGAGCAGCTTGTGCTTCGGATGCCTGAGGAGTTCTTTTATCTAAAATGACATTCTGGTTACGGCTTACATATACAAAATTTGTGTGTCCTCCACTGATAATGGCTGTAGCCGAGTCATTGCCATGCGTACAAGTCGTTTCGATATACAATTTTTCTTCGATATTTTCTTTTAACGCGATGTCGATGCATTGCGAATCTATCATTTTTTTCCCTTCCTCTACTGCTGTCGGGTTACTGTCTTTCAGAACTTCCAGCTCGTATTCGGACTTACCAATCAGAGCTCCCAGCGCAATAGCGATAGGAAGACCAATCATGTCTGTTCCCGGAATGCCCACTCCCATGGCATTTTTCAGAATGTTGGCACTTAAAAGTACTTTGATATGCTCTGGACGGCAGCCAAGAGTTTCCGTAGCTTTGGCAACACATAAGGCAACTGCAATGGGTTCTGTACAGCCGATTGCCGGAACTACTTCTCTTTTTATCAGAGCAATGATTTGCTCTCTTTCTGGTTTTGTGATAATGCTTTCCATTCGGTCACGTATTTAATACTGATGAAATATTGCTATTATTATAGATTAATTGATATGCAAAAGTACATTTTTTAACGGAATAATAGGGCCTGAATTAAAAATATGTTATCAAAAATTTGCGTATTAAAAAATAATGCGTACCTTTGCAGCGCTTTAGAAATAAAGCACTCTTGCAAAAGAGTTTTGGAGAGGTGGCAGAGTGGTCGATTGCGGCGGTCTTGAAAACCGTTGTACTGCGAGGTACCCGGGGTTCGAATCCCTGTCTCTCCGCTGAACGTGCTGGACAGAAATGGTCAGCAAACGGACAAAAAGCTACAAATCAATGATTTGTGGCTTTTTTTATTGCCCGAAAGTCCTGCTTCCAAGACTTCAAAAGTACGGTAAAAGACAAAGTTTCGTTACTAAATCGTTACCTGTTCCCTGCCGGACAAAAACGGTAACGATTTGTCCATAAATGACCTGATAATGACTATATTAGTCCATAGTCTGCATAACTCGAAAACGAGAGGTAAAAACTAATTTTGCAACTAAAAATTTTGAGTTATGAAATCGACATTCAAGGTTCTTTTTTATTTGAAGAAAGGTTCTGAAAAGAAAAACGGCGAGGTTATGATTATGGCACGCATCACCATAGACGGCAAACTTTGCCAGTTCAGTACGAAACAGAGCATCCAGCCCGACAACTGGAGCATTGCTGCGGGCAAAGCCAAAGGCAGGGATGCCGGGAGGATAAACGCCCTTTTGGACGACATACGTTCTTCCCTGAATACCATTTACCACGAAATGCAGCGGCGTGACAACTACGTGACCGCCGAGAAAGTGAAGAACGAGTTTTTAGGTCATAGCGAGAGCCACGAAACAATCCTTTCATTGTTCCAAAAGCACAATGACGATGTGAAGCAGCTTGTGGGCATATCCAAGACGATAGCGACCTACCGCAAGTATGAAGTGACCCGCCGCCACCTCGCTGAATTTATCCAAAGCAAGTACAACGTATCGGACATATCCATAAAGGAGATAAGCCCGATGTTCATTACCGATTTTGAGTTGTATTTGCGTACCGCCTGCAAGTGCGGCTACAACACCACCGCCAAGTTCATGCAGTTCTTCAAGCGTATCATCATCATTGCCCGCAACAACGGCATACTGGTGGGCGACCCGTTCGCCAGCTACAAAATCCGGCTGGAGAAAGTGGACAGGGGTTATCTGACAGAGGACGAGATTAAAATTATCCTTAAAAAGAAAATGGTTTCCGAACGGCTGGAACACGTCAGGGACTTGTTCGTCTTTTCCTGTTTCTGCGGTCTGGCATACAGCGATGTCGCCAATTTGCGGCAGGAGAATATCCAAAAGTCCTTTGACGGCAACCTTTGGATAATCACCAAGCGGCAAAAGACGAATACGGACGTGAATGTTCCCCTGCTGGATATTCCCAAGATGATTTTGAAGAAGTACAAGGGCAAGTTGCCGGACGGCAAGATACTTCCCGTAATCAGCAATCAGAAGCTAAACGCCTACCTGAAAGAGATTGCCGATATATGCGGTATTAAAAAGAACCTGACATTCCATTGTTTGAGTCATAATAAAATCTTTTATTGATTGAATATCAACGAGTTAAGTGCTTCTAAGAATGTAACTGCTAACGATTTAGAAACGAGCTATATTCTTTTTCTTTCACAACCTTGCAATATACAAAGAACGCCTAGATGTGCGACAAAGATACGATATTTTTCTTAATATCCCATAATTTACAAGAAGAGAAATATAGAAATTAGGACTTTTTTACATGAAATCTCAAACTTGTGAACATAACCCCATCATAAAATGAATAGCAAGTATTCCTGCTGAGTTTATCAAATCAGGACCATTGTTGTTGATGACGACTCTACCATCAGCTCATATACACCTTTCCGACACAAGCATATCTTGTTTTCATTTGTACTCCGAGTGTGTACAGTTTCAAACCATGATTTACATTCTTATATAAGAAAGTGAAGCCGTGACCATTTGTGTATTTTTGCCAAACTAACTCCAGTACATACAACAGATGTAAAAGATTTCTGCAAAATCGACCGAAATCATAAGAAAAAAACACCAAATCAGCAAATTTCTTAAAGATTATATCTGTTTATTAAGATTATTTTTGTATATTTGCAGCATTATTTTGGTGGTAAAGCCTGTTGGCCTGCCACGTGACAATAGGACTTTACGGAGCAAGCCTATATCACAATTCTTCTCCGTAGTAGCAGTCCGTTCTCTCTCACTGGTCTCTCCCTGCGCGGCAGAGGCATACGTTTTTATATTTTTCAAACACTCCAAATTGACAGCGCATGAGAAAGTTTACTTCTTTGTTACTGTTAGGCTTCGCTCTCGGCAGTTTCGCACAAACGCCCGGAGGAGTCAGCGGAAGCGAACTGTGGTTCAAGACTGCGCCTTTGAACTCAGACCTGCAAGGTTATTACCGTTGGCAGGATTTCTCTGGGGATTCCATACGGCTGATGCTATTGGACAGCCGTGGCGTCAAGTCTGAACTTACTCTTCCGAACAGTTCAGTCCATTACTTCAACTTCAATCCGAGTCTCTGGCTCGCAGACGGATTCCGCAGCCTGAGTGCCAGCCTCAAGCACGGCAACCTCTCACAGGCTACCGTCATTGGTGTCTTTGCCCCCGAAATGGCGACCATTGGCAAAGACATGGTGCTTTATGCCCTTGATGGCCGCAAGGGCGACGGAGCCATTCTGAGCAAGGACAAAGCCGTAAGGGGTAGAGGTGTTGAACCACTGGACTATGGTTCAGCATCGGGTGAAGACCTGCTTTATCAACCAAGCGATTCTTTGTCCGAGAACGGTTTTAAGGAAAGCACTCTGCGAGTTGTTTCCTACTTCAAGGTAAGCAATCCTTCAACAACATTGTGGGGAGACAACTCCAACACCACATTATTCATCGGAACCCCTTCCACCTCTGGCAGTTTCGGTACGGATTTCCCGACCTCGCTCTTCGGTAATGCTTCCATCCGGGGATATGCCCCTGAGCTTATTGTTTTCAGCAGGATGCTGACACCTGACGAGCGCAGGAAGGTGGAAAGTTACTTGGCAGTGAAGTATGGCATCACCCTCAAAGGCTCATATCTTGACAGCGAAGGAAACTTGATTTGGGACTTGGCGGAGAACCAAGCCTATCATCATCGTGTGACAGCCGTTGGAAACGATATAGCAGGAAGTCTTTTACAACCGCTTTCCGCTACCTCGTATGAGGAAAGTCCGACTTATGCGGCATTGCAGGACAATGACACCTATTATGATGCCAACCCTTATAGTCTTTCATC
The DNA here is from genome assembly GCF_037890145.1 of Phocaeicola sp. HCN-6420. NCBI lineage: Bacteria > Pseudomonadati > Bacteroidota > Bacteroidia > Bacteroidales > Bacteroidaceae > Phocaeicola > Phocaeicola sp. HCN-6420. The sequence continues at coordinate 28,729 of NZ_JBBKBJ010000028.1, read as the reverse complement.
TGCCTCACGTCTGCTTGTTATGGGACGTGAAAGCGGCAATCCGATGCCAGACAAGGGATATACATTTTGGGGTGATGATGATGCGTCACTTGCAACCTACACATCCCCGACAGATTCCCTGTGGCACATCATGAAACGTACATGGATGGTCAAGACCAATGTGCCGTCAACGTCTGACAGTACAATGACAAGATGGACTGCACAAGGATTTGAGGTTTCGAGGAATGGCTTTACCGACAACATCATTCAAGAGGAAGCCGCTTCTGGGGCTTATGCCATTACTCCTGCCTTTGTTGAGGGTGGCGGCGCATTGGAGTTTACCTGTCCTACAAGTCACCCGACTTTTGACGTTGGCTTTGGAAGCAATGGCGGTAATACTTGCAAGTACGGTTTCCGAATCTCCAACGCAGGGACTGTTTACCCAATCATCAATGGCACTGTATCAAATTCGTACATTGCCACGGATGTTGATGGAACGGACATCTCTATCCGCAAGGAAGGCAAAAACATCTATCTGCGTGTTGACGGAATAGGAAGTGCCACAAGAACCATATCCCTTTCGGATGCGGCAGAAACAGATACCAGCGTAGGCATTATCCGAACGGAAGGAACAGAAGCCGCATTGAATCTGACAGGTTTGAGGACTGGAGGTATTGACGATGTCGGTTATATGGCAGAGTTGAGCTATGACCTCACGCCAAACAAGGAATTCTCTGACTATTGCCGCAAGCGTACCGTCATGCTCATAGACCCAAGCGGTGAAGGTGATTTCAACATCAACAGCAATAGCAACATAAGATGCTCCAAGCCTGATATGACAAGGGGCAAGACCATATTCCGCAATATCCTATGGGATGCAGACGGAAGCGGAAGCGATGTGTTCACATTCGCCTATTATGACGGCATTTCCTATGATGCCACTCCTACGCCGTCAAGTTGCGAGAATGGAGTTCCACGCAATGACGGGTATATCGACATCGGCATCAACATCGGTACACCAGTCTATTCCTATGTGCTCAGCGTTGACACCGTTGCAGGAAAAGTAAAAGGAGAAACCATTGCCAGAGGAACATTCTTCGGTGACACGCATAGAATCACGAATCTTGCCCCCGGTGCCTATGCGCTGTCCGTATCACAAGGTGGAGGCAACGAGATTTATGCCACTGGCAACGCACTCTACACCTCATACTCGCATGACACCAGGACCTATCTGTCTGGCGACATCTCATGGACGGTGAACGATACAAAATCAAACTACCGTGTGGGATTGGAGCCAAGCCTCACGGACGAGATCACCCAATATGGCTTCGACGTGCGGGGCGACAAGGCGCATATCATAACCGGTGGATATACAAGCCTAACCAAATATGTCACCATCAAGCCTGGCGATGTGCTCAGCGTTACAGTCCGCAATATGCAGGTCACATACAAGTTGAACGGACAGACCGTGCACCATGAATATGTCTGGTCACTTCGTGCATGGCGGTTCTGCATCAAGTACGGAAAGGGCGAGACGCATATCACCGATCTTACCGTAAACGGTACGCCTGTAACCTCATTCACCACAAGGGGCAACGTGCAGATAGAAACACCCAAGAAGTGTACGACAACGATGACCGTCTATGTCGGCAGCGAGTGTGATGCAAGTATGCCTAACGGAACACAGGCAAGGGAGAACCATGTGGGCAGCTCGGACAGACAGGCAGACAATACCTTCATCTCTGGAGAAGACGAGAATTTCACTGTCAATGGCAACGGTTCTACTACAGGCATCTACGAGGCTAAACTCACACAGGACAAGCCTTCTGCAGCCACATTGATGGTGTTTGACGTATCAGGCAAACTGGTAGTGTCACGCCAAATGACAGGCGAAATCGTCAAGCAAGCCGACTTCAAGGTTCCCGCATCGGGTGTGTATGTCGTGAAGGCAATCTCCGAGAATGGGGAGCATACAAGGAAAATCTCAGTAAAGTAACTTAAAGGAAGATACGCATGAAGAATTATATACAGAAGGTGGCGTGGGCATTGGTTTTACTGCTTGCCGCCACACTGTCCCTTTCGGCAAAGGACGGGACAGCCGTGAGAAAACTCTTCAAGAAGGGTGTCTCTGACAGTATCTCCGTAGGAGGTAGCAAACTGGTCGTTCTTCAGAAAGACCTCATTCGGAACAGAAGCCTTTCCGTGAACTCTATCGGAGAGGAAAATGTTCCTGAGCTTGACTTTGCCATGACCAACGTCACGGCAGGAGGACATGGCTACCGTTTTCTCCCTCACGGAACACACTTCACAGGCGAGGGCGCGACTGTCAAGATAAAGTATGACCGCACGAGAATACCAAGCGGCTATACCGAGGACGACATCCGTACCTATTACTACGACCCGGCCGAGAAGCATTGGGTTGCGTTGGAGCGTGTGCGTGTGGACAAGAAGGAAGAGTGTGTCGTTTCAAAGACGACCCACTTCACCGACATGATCAACGGCGTGATACAGGCCCCGGAGTCACCGCAGACAGAAGGCTTTGCCCCGACGATGATGAACGACATCAAGGCGGCAGACCCGACGGCGAAGCTCAATGTCATTGCGCCTCCAAGCGCAAACAACCGTGGCTCTGCCAACCTGCAGTACCCGTTCGAGATGCCGCCAGCACGAAACGGCATGCAGCCAAGCCTTGGCTTGCAGTACAGCAGCGAGGGCGGTAGCGGTTGGCTTGGCGAGGGTTGGAACGTCAGCGTGCCAAGCATTACGCTTGACACCCGGTGGGGCGTGCCTCGTTATGACCAGTCAAAAGAGACGGAGACTTATCTCTTGTCCGGTTCAATGCTATCCACTATGGATGACAACGGACAGATGGGAGTCGCACACCGTGGCGAGAAGATGAACAGAAAGGCTGACCGCCAGTTCTACACCCGCCAAGGCGGTGATTTCAGCCGTATCATCCGCAAGGGTGACAGTCCTGCCAACTATTATTGGGAGGTTACAGACAAGCAGGGTGTCAAGTACATCTATGGTGGTGACGGAGCTGTTGTAAAGGGCAATGTCACCGATGCTTCGGGCAATACCCGTGAGGTGATTGCCGAATGGAAGCTGAAACGTGTCGAGGAACTCCACGGTGACTATATAGAATATGTGTATGACATCGTGGATGAGGATGTGCGTGGCGGCTTGAAGGCCAAGGCTGCATATCTGAAGGAGGTTCACGCAGGTAATGCAGGACAGGAACCGCACACCGTTGTACTCTTTGATGGCAACAAGGTAAAGCAGGTAAAGACCAACAATGCCCGCTATGGATTCCTCGCCTCCTCCAACAAGCTGTTGGAGAAAGTGACCGTGAATTTCCAGGGCGAGACATTGCGCAGCTATGCCTTTGACTACAAGGAAGGTGCATTCCACAAGGAAATGCTCACAGGTGTCAGACAGTATGACAACACAGGAAAGGAAGTGGCTTTCCAGAACTTTGACTATTATGATGATGTCCAGGCTGAAAAGGGATATGTTCCGTTCAAGGATGATTCCGAGAAATGGAACACGCACGATGACGGACTTGACGCTGGTTTCGTCAATCCTTTAAAGGCTGTCAGCAAGCGCTTCAGCGACAAGCCAACTGCACTTGGCGGTACGACAAGCTCTTCCGTGAGCGGTTCGTTCTATGCAGGTGTGGGTGTCGTGGACGGAAGTCCCTGGAAAGGCAATACCGTGGGTGGCTCATACAGCTATTCAAGCGACACGAGCAAGGGACTTTCCGCACTCGTTGACTTGAACGGTGACGGACTTCCTGACAAGGTATATAAGTCCGGTGGTTCTGTATATTATCGTCCACAGATTAAGACAGACAACGGAGAAGTCGTATATGGTGAGCCTGTCAAGGTAAAGGGCATCAGTAACTTCTCGACAACCAAAAGTTCTACCAACACTTTCGGTGCGAATGCCGTTGTCGGTTGGAATGTCCTGACTGCCGTTGTCGGAACGGACAAGTCAACCACCAAGACCAAGACCACTCAGTATTTCAGCGACATCAACGGTGACGGACTTGTTGACCTCGTTTCCAATGGCAAGGTATATTTCAACCATTTGGAGTTTGACGGATCTGGCAATGCCGTGCCTACGTTTACATTGAGCAGTGCCGACACGCCAAGCCCAATCATCTATGGTGGCAAGGTTGACACTTCCGTCATGGAGGTCAGTAAGGATGAGCAGGCGGAAGCCATCAGGAACTCCCCTATGGAGGATATTGTGCGTGTATGGCAAGCGCCAAAGGATGGAACTGTCAGCGTGGCAGGGCAAGTGAGCCTTGTCGCTCCGACTGGTGACTATGACGCTGACGAATACCAGAAAGCTGATGGTGTGAGGGTTGCCATTCAAAAGGGTGGCAATGAACTTTGGAACAAGACGATAGCCAAGGGTGACAACAGTCCATACAGCGCAGCCGTATCATCTGTTGCCGTCAAGCGGGATGACAGGATCTATTTCCGTGTGCAGTCTGGCTCTGAGGAAACAAGCAATGGTTTCTTTGACAAGGTCAACTGGTCACCAACCATTACATACGCTGGCGAGGCAATGACTTTGCCTAATGGTCTTTCTTCAACGGAGTACAAGCCTGAGGATGGTGCCATCTATGATGTGAACACCTCTGCCAATGTGGAGAATGGATCAAGCGTTGAAGTTCACAGTGCCTTCCACAAGCCTGTAACAACCGACGATGTTGTTCTCAGCATCATCGGCAGCAATGAAAAGAAAGACAGTGACGGAAACGACAACCCGAACTATATCGAGAAGACGGTCTTTGCTCGTACATTAAAGGCTAATGAGACTTTCAATGGCGATTCACTCAACATCAGTCTGGAAAATACAGAAAAACTGACCAATTTCAGCTTTGAGATTTCATCCACCTCAAATGTAGATTGGAAGAGCATTGGTTGGCAAGCTTCCGTGACTTATAAGGACTCTGCCAATATAGAACAGACGATAGCCGTTCCTGCACACTACAAGACATTTGCAAATGCCTTGGCAGAGGGCAAGCCATACTTGACCACAGCGACTGATACAATTATGGTTGTGTCACCAGTGCTTACCCTTTCAGACAATTCTATCAACGGTCAGATTACTTTGACCGCCAAGACAGAGGATGCACTTGTTGGCAAGAAGTCTTTCAATATCGAGAATGGCATCTTGAAAGCCGATACTCTGCGATTTGCAACTACTGCAGGAAAGAACATCTGGTTTGAATACAGCTATCCGGCAGCAATCTCTAATGAAACTGTTACTTCAGCCTCTGTTTCCATTCTGAAAGATGCGGCAGGTCTCGTAACAGAGAATGTGCTTGCTGGATTCTATGCTGAGAATGACAATCTTGGCTTCGGTATGCTTTACCGTGGCTGGGGAGGTTTTGTTTATAACTCGGCAGAGGGCAGATATGCAAAGCCTATTGACGAGTCATTGCTGAAATTGCCTGAAAACGAGAACGACAAGGTTGACCCTCTCACGATGGCATTCACTCCATTGGGTACAGACCAGACTTCTATGGACAAGTGGGTCGGTCAGCGACAGGACATCTATCTTACTGCAACCGAGGCAAGTACAGCCCGATTGACAGAACAGGATGTACTCCTTACCAATCCATTGGATAATAATGCTGAAGTGTCAGGACTTGCAGGTAAATATTTGCAGGGTACTGGTGCGGCAGCTGTAAGCCAAGTGGTATCAAGCAAGAGTACCGTTGTGCAAGGTGGTGCACGTGGCATTACCCATAACAATGCAAATGGCAGTTCCAAGACGGAAGTTGCCATGATGGATATGAACGGTGACGGATTCCCTGACATCATTGCTGGTGGTACTATCCAATACACCAATTCACAAGGTGGATTAAGTGGAGAAATCTACAAGGGTATCGGAGCTAATAACTCTGACAATGCTTCTGAGGCATGGGGATATGGTGGCAATCCAGTAGCTTCTGTGTCCGATATTACAAAACTTATCTCCGGAAGCAAGTCTTCCGCACAGAACCAACAGAGTTCATGGTTGGCTCAATTCTCCATTTCCGGCAGTGCGCCGAAGAATACGGATGAAGCTGTAGAATCGTTCATAGATATTAATGGCGATGGACTACCTGACAAGATTCTTTCCGACAAGAAGGTGAGATTAAATCTTGGCTATGCCTTTACCGAGCCTATTGACTGGGAACTTGACCGCATCCAAAGCGGCAAGAGTCTTTCGTATAATCTTGGTGTTGGAACTGGTATCAACAAGGCCTCCGGCAGTTTCTCCGCAGGCTTTGGCATCGTTACCTCTGAAAATGAGGAGGAATACAATCTTATCGACATCAACTCCGATGGTCTTCCAGACAAGGTATGGAAGAACGGAAATGGTATCACTGTTGCCCTCAACACTGGTAACGGCTTTGATGAGCCTATCAGTTGGAAGGGAGCGAATGCACTTAGTGAATCAGCATCAACAGCAGAATCTGTAAATGCAGCTTTCACAGTAACATTCAATTTATTGACTGTAAAGATTTCAACCAACCCTGGCGCTTCCACCTCCCACAGCATCAACCGCCCTACATACTCCTTGCAGGATGTGGACGGTGACGGCTATCTTGACATCGTTGAGTCTGAGAAGGAAAGCGAGTTGAAGGTTACACGCTCTGCCATTGGCAGAACCAACATGTTGAAGTCTGTCACCAATTCCTTGGGCGGAACATTCACTTTGGACTATGCCCACACCACTCCGACCTACGGTCTTCCTGGTGGAAAGTGGGTCATGTCAGCCTTGACGATTGACGACGGAATCCATGACGACGGTCCTGTCATGACAACCGCCTTTGAGTATAAGGACGGAAAGCGTGACCGCCATGAGCGTGAGTTCCTCGGTTTCGGTGAGGTCATCACCAAGAACCTCGACACGGAGAAAGGCAATTCTGTTTACAGACAGGCTGTTGAGAACTACGATGTTGCCAACTACTACACGCAGGGCAATGTTACCGCTACTTCCGTGGAGGATGCCAACGGCAACAAATACACGGAGACTAAGAATCGCTACGACAGTTATTATATGACTGCCGACGGTGACAAGTACACCTTCGCCAAGCGTGACGCCAACCTCTGGAGCGACCGTGCATCTGCATTCGTACCTCTCCGCTATACCGCCAACTTGCAGTATGAGGGTGCGGCAAATGGCGTGGTTACATCCGAGGCATGGAATGAGTACTACCTCAATGGCTACCATGGTGAACTGAAGTCTTATAAGTACAGCGACAAGGGAAGCCTTGGTGAGGACGGAAACGGCAAGTTCGATTATGCGACTGCTATCAAATATACGGACAATGCAGTGAAGCACATCTTCGGACTTCCTGTTGATGTTACTGTTACAGGTGGTGACGGCTCACTCTACCATCATGTTACGGCAAAGTACAACACCAACTATGCCAACCACATCACCCAGATTACGCAGCAGTTGAATGACGGTGCGGCAGTTACTGATTACAAGTACGACTCTTACGGCAACATCATCCAGAAGACCCTCCCTGCCAACGGTAAGGGACAGCGCATGTGGTACAAGTACCGCTATGAGCCAGAGATGAACATGTATGTGGAGCGTATTGACGATGCGTGGGGCTACCGCAGCGAGCAAGGCAATTTTGACTATCGCTATGGTATAGCCAAGGAGCATCGTGACCTCAACAACTTCTATTATGAGACTGATGTAGATGACCTCGGTCGCATCACTGGCGTGCGTGGTCCTAACGAGTTGGCTACGGGCGTGCCTTATGCCATCGCCTTTGAGTATCAGCCATTGGCTACATTCAATGAGAGTGGCATTACCGCTCCTGCATACGCCGTGACCAAGCACTACGACATCCAGCATCCTAACGATGACTTGGAGACCGTTACTTTCGTTGACGGCTTCGGAAGAGCCGTGCAGGTGAAGAAGGACGGTGTTGTGACAAGTGCATCCAAGGGCAACTCTGCCAAGGATGAGAACGTGATGATAGTCAGCGGAAGAAACGTGTATGACGCTTTCGGACGTGTGGCAAAGGCTTTCTATCCTACAACGGAAGGAACCGGATCGAAATCAACGTTCAACAAGTCATTTGACAATGTATCTCCAACGGTTACTGTTTATGACGTGCTCGACCGTGCTACCTCAGTGACATTGCCGGACAACTCTACGACAACTACGGCATATACTGTTGACAACGGCAGTCATGCACTTGTTACAACCGTAACAGACGCACTCCATAATGTTCAGGCTACCCATACCAATGGCAGTGGCAAGACCTTGAAGACCATCCAGAAGAGCGGTCCTGACGGCGAGATTACCACCTCGTTTGAGTATGATGGCATACAGCGTCTTGTTCGTGTTACCGACACGGAGGGTAACGTAACAACCTCCACTTACGACATGGGCGACCGCCGTACTGAGGTGAACCATCCTGCAAGCGGCATCACCAGCTTCACATACGATGCGCTCGGCAATGTGCTGACCAAGCAGACTGCCAACCTTGCAAAGGAAGGCAAGTTCATCACCTACGATTATGACTATCAGCGTCTGACGGGTATCAACTATCCTGACCACCCGGAGAACAACGTGAAGTATTACTATGGTGGTCGCAATGCCTCTCAGAACCGTATCGGTAGGTTGATGCTCCGCGAGGACGGAACGGGTGCCATTGAGTATTTCTATGGCAAGATGGGCGAAGTCACCAAGACCCGCCGCACGATGATTGTGCCTAACCAGGCGATTGCTACTTATGTCACACAATGGACATACGACAGCCACAACCGCCTGTTGGAGATGATTTATCCTGATGAGGAGAAGATTACTTACTCTTACAATCTCGGTGGTCAGCTTGAAAAGGTTCATGGCTACAAGTCATACGGCTACGATTATGTAAGCAAGATTGGCTATGACAAGTTCGAGCAGCGCACATACTTGAAGTATTGCAACGGTGCTGAGACCTTCTACACCTACGATCCACAGCGTCGCAGATTGCAGAACCTCACGGCGAATAGTGGTGGCAACACCATTATGGACAATGCCTATACATACGATGCGGTGAGCAATGTGCTCAGCGTGGTAAACAGTGCGTCAGTTCCACAGAGTGGAAAGGCTGGCGGACAGATGGCGCATACCTATACATACGATGCCCTCTACCGTCTTGTTGGTGCAACTGGTACATATACAGGTGCGGACAACAAGACCGCAAGCTACACTCTTGCGATGGGTTACGACAACATGCACCGTATCACATCGAAGCGTCAGATTCTCACGCAGAACAATGTGCAGTTCAACGGTACATTGAATGTTGGTTATGATTTGTCATACACCTATGGAACAGAGACAGGCAAGAAGTTCCAACTCGCCAATGTGAAGGATGTGAACTACCGCACGGAGGAGACGCCTTCAGAGAGCGAGAATGTGAACAACAATCATGCCTATGAGTATGATGCCAACGGTAATCTTGTCTATGTCAATACAAGCCGTACAAAGAAGGATGGCATGACTGACGAGAAGACCACGGAACGCAAACTCAAATGGGATGAGGAGAACCGTCTTCTTGCTTCTGATGACAATGGCTTCGTGACCAACTATTGGTATGATGCAGATGGTGAGCGTACGGTGAAGACATCAGGTGAGAGTGACCAGGTTTATGTGAACTCAGAGTTTGCTGGAGGTCGCACGAACACCGCCAAGTTCTCATTGTATGTATCTCCTTACCTCGTTGCCAACCAAGGCGGACGCTATACCAAGCATATCTATATTGGTAGTCAGCGTGTAGTCAGCAAGATTGGAGACTTCGACTCTTACGGATCAGACCCACGCCGCATCCAGTATGCAGGTAGTGAGACTGATGGCTTGTCTGTTGATTATAAAGCTAAATATACCGGGCAGTTGCAGGTTATCAAGGATAATTATGCAACCTTTGCAGTGCCGTACAATGGCGAGGACAACAACGACTATGTCGATGGCAAGGGCTTCTGCTGCAATGACGGCAGCTTGGAGGCTGCTCAGACACGAGCTTTAGCGAGAGCTGCAAAGAACAACTTCCAAGAAGGCGACGCATACGAGAAGATGCAGTTCTACTACCACCCTGACCATTTGGGTAGCAGTAGTTACATTACCAATCTTGATGGTGAGGTAGTGCAGCATATCGAGTATGTACCTTTCGGTGAAGTATTCGTTGAGGAGCGCAATAACATTTGGAATACGCCTTATCTTTTCAATGCGAAGGAATTCGATGAAGAGACGGGATTGTATTACTATGGGGCGAGGTACTATGACCCGAGGTTGAGTTTGTGGATTAGTGTAGATCCTTTAGCTGAAAAATATGTCCATTGGGGAGCATATACATATTGTTACGACTCACCTATTACCCATATAGATATAAAGGGTCTATTCCCTACAGAATTTGTAAGACAGTATACACGAGATGTTAAAAGAGTTCAAGCTGTTGGCATATCTAACACTGTAGTATCATATACAGCGAAAGAAACATATTACAAATTCACGGAGTCTGCGGCTTATGTGTTGTCTTTGGTTTCTGGTGTTCCAATAGAACACATAAAAAATGCTGATCTTTTAGAGTTCAAATATCAGCCATCTGGCAATTGCATAACACTTGGAAATTCAGCAAATAATGTTCGTATTCTTGTCTCCCCATATTATCTAAATGACAATGAAGGAGGACAGGATTATGAACTTTGGTTGCAAGAATTTTCTCATGAAGTTAGTCACATCAAGCAAATTGCCAGAGATAATGATACAGGAACGTACTTGATGAAAACCATATGGGGGTATATAAAAACGTTAAGCCACGACCATGCCCCACGAGAAGTAGAGGCTGAATATGGGACAGAAACATTTAATAGTTTTAATCGATTTGTTAAAAAGAGACACAATACATCTATTGATTCTTTGTTGAAAAGTAAAAAAACAGAATCGGTAAAAATAAAAACTTTAGAATTCTGGTGGAAAGAATTTTCTGTCCAAAACAAGAATAAGGAAAGTGAATGATTTTTGAACTTTTCATTTTTTATGTAACAAAGTGTTGTTTTATATTGGAATCTGATTTTCTTCAATTTTGCGATAGAAGAAAAAGATTTGTATGAAACCCTGTTATAGACACCTCAAATTGGGCGGTTTCACAATTGGTGAATACCGCCCAATATAAAAAATGTCTTAATAAACAAGTTTAACAAGAATGGTCAAGATTTGGCTATTCACAATAGATTTTTGAGAATGAAATATATAATAGAAATTTTCATGTGTTTATTTTTGATTTGTTCATGTGACAATCATGATGTAGAATTCAATGAAAAGGAACAGACTTTTTATATTTACAATCTGTTGCATTTTTCTATTGAGCCATTAGATAGCTTTAGCAAATCTTATACATATGACTTCTTTTTGCGGACAAAGGGAACATGTCGAGAGGTGGATACTATTTGTTTAAAAAAAAGAATATCAAAGAAATTTAAAGCGATAGAATCGTCTTCTTATAAGCAAGAATTTCGGTATAATCCTTCCTATATAAGGCTATTACCAAACACTCAATATGTAATAAGACATAACGGGATGGGAGCTAAAGTAAATATAATAAAGTATTTTTATACAGATTCTTCTGGAAATTTACATTATAAGTGTGATGAAAAGTCTAGTAGGAAATTACAAGAGCCTTAATTATAAAGATTTTTGCTATAAAAAGAATATATAATTAGTTAGGAGAAAATATCAATAAAATCCGTGAGTGAGACACAACAACCCACGGGTTTTATTTTTATTATTTTTTCTTCAGTACACCGGTCTTTGCGCTTCTTGGCTCATTCCCAAATGAATCTATTAGATAATGCAACTATCATTCTTTATCTTGTAAAATATATTATAACCACTTGACAAATGTTCTAACATCAGAATACTGCCGTCAAGCACTTTGAAGATACCGTTCAACACTTCACTACTATCCGAATCGTTTGTAGATTCCTGCTTCAAGCAATACGTTCCATCTTCATTTAGTGTGAGTGTTGTTTCAACATTAGGTGGCAACACACCGCAATATGTTCCTGCAATGGAATCCAAGTCAATACTGTTTTCTTAGACTGCCGTATATTCTTCGGCTTTAACGGAATCAATATCGGCATCATTTTGTTTCGTATCACATAAGATATAAGATGCAACAAGTGAGATAACCAAAACTGCTATAATTATCTATTTCTTCTTCATAGCCATCATAAAAATAAAAAGTGTCCGCAATGTCAAACGAGTGGCATCACGGACACGAATGAACAGTTGAGAGTTAATGAAAAGTCAGGATTCTGCTATGTTGCTGATGCATTGGACAAGTTCTTGCACTATCAAACACGATACGGAGACCGTTCGTCTTTACTTTATCGAAGCAAAGGATGCGCTTGTAGCCGATGGTCGTTGTCTATTATTTCTTATTAATTTTCTTTTTAATTTCATTCGCCTCTTTAAATAGGCTATTAGCAATGCTATCTTTAATTGCTGCCATCTGTATCATTTCGATATGGTAGCGAATTGAGTCCTCGTAAGTATTTACATGAGCTCTCACATTCTCTATAACTTCTTTATTAGGGCATACAGAGAAGTTCTTTTCGATGTATCGAACATTGGGGTCGTCAGATGGAAGAACCATCTTCAATGCCCGATACTTCAAGTCTGCCTCCTCCCAATCTTGGTGCTCTCGCCATTGGGTGAGATTGCCCCAAATAGAGAAGATAAGGGATAGAGCCAAGCCCCCGATGAAAAGAAGAACATACTTTGAAGTTGGTTCTAAGCGGTGGGTGACAACCTTCTTTTGAGGTGTATAACCTATTGCGTGAAGTTTGTCCTGCACAACTTTTGATGTGTCATTCAGTTCTTGTTTCACCTGATTAATGGTATCAAACAAGAGTTTACTTCGCTGTTCCTCTTTGCTTACTTCTTTCTTGGTAAGGTCGATATAGACGCATATCGCCTCTCTTAATTTTGCTAATTTGCCAATAGTTTCCTCTTCTCTTGCGGATACAGAAAGGATGGCTTTTTCAAGTTTGCTTGTATCAACACTTGCAGGGCTGAGAACTGTTTCCGCTCCTGCGTTCTTAGGTGAGGCAGAAAGTTCATCGACTTTCTGCTCCAATCTCTCAACTGTGCCGTAGATGGCTTCCAATAGTTCTTCTTTCATATTTCTTTTGTTGTTTGAATGGTTTGTAACTTGCATCAAAGACTAAAGCCTCTTCTGCGTTTCTTCTTTTTCTTCTTGGATGATTCATCCTCTGGGAATTGCTCAAAGGTCTGAGCATTGGCTGGAGCAAAAAGTCCAATGGAAGAAATACCATTCCATGGGTTTTGGCTGTTCTCCGACATGAATGACAACAGCTCGTCCTTGAAACTACCTTGCTCATATTGTTGAGTAGAAATGGCTCTTGCTGATACATGGTTCTCCGTTCCCTCAAATCTTGCATTCAGTTTGCCAAAGCTATAGTCTCGGCTAATCTGCGTACCCTTGAAGCTATATCCATCCTTGCAGAAACGGATGCCTTGAACCTTGCTCCACTCCTTGTCCTTATAGACAAGCTCCAGGTGAACACCTCGTTTTTCAAGCCCACTCTTGAACTTTTGCCAGCTATCTGCGACTTTCAAAGCATCATTGACGGCATTGTGAATCTCGTATTTGGCTCGCTCGGCATTGCGTAATTTGCGAGTGTTAGTCTTGCTCTTGTCCGTTCCGTAAGTCAATCCATACTTGGATTTTAGAGCCTTGGTCACTTGCTCATTACGCCTGTAATCGTGGGCGTCTGATATGAGTTTGCCTCATTATTGATGCGATTGTACACGATATGGCAATGTGGATTGTCCGTGTTGTGATGCCTTACGATGATGAATTGAGTATCTTTTATCCCCATCATCTGCATGTATTCAAGGGCTATCTTAGCCATGAATTCATCCGTCAAACGTGGCTTGTCCTCGGGCTTGAAGCTCAAAGCTATGTGCCCCACAGGCTTCTTAATCCTTGGATTTAGTTGCCTTTGTAGCTCGAAACTTTGCGTCATCTCGGCATTCGTGCCGAGTAACACACCATCAGAGGCAAGGATTTTCGCCTCGTCCTTGCCTGTAACATAGCGGATGCAACCAGCAAATGAGCTGCCCTTCTTTAGCTTGCCTATCATGTAGCATCCTCCTTTCTGCCTATTCCGCATGGCTTCGATTTTGGACTTGCTTGGCGATACTCGCCAAGGATGGATTTCAATCTTCTCAACAAGTCCACCACATACACATGGGTTTCGTGGAAACCTCTCTGATGCGACAGCTTGGTAAGTTGGTTGAGGTTGTTCGCCATGCCTATGAGATTCTTAGCGATGGCTATCGTCTCAGCGTTGTGTCCGCTGACCACCTCGCCATTCAAGGCGGACTCTCGGATATACTCCGCCAACTTGCGGTTGGCTTTTCTCGCCCTCAGTCTCAGTGCCTCGTAGCTTGGCTTCGAGAACTTCACCGTGACAGACTTCGACAGCTTGCGAACCCTGCCCGTAGGCGGTCTTCCGCCCTTTTTCCTATTCTGTTCCTGTATGCTTGCCATTCGATATACTGTTTACAGTTGGTACACTTACTTTCTGCGACCGTCGGGAGCAAAAATCCTCCGCCCTCATGGTGGAGCGAGGCGTTTTGGGGTTCCCAAAACATAACCTCGCTCCCTCTCAGAACACGTTAGTTGGAACTACAGCCTTTCAGCTATCCACGTCCAAGGTCGCAGACCTTAATTCTCACAATTTGCGCCAAGCCTCGAAGTCCTCTTCATAAAGGCTTAGGTGGTGGCGCACGATGTTCTCGATGATGCCCGATACGCTCATGCGTCTCCCTCCGAGGATGCGGACGACACGGTCAAGACGGTCTCGTACATCGGAACTGACGAAGACCGGCTTGCGGTCGTCAATCCTTGGAACTTGGAGGAAGGTCTGCTGATACTCCTCTAATGTTGCCTTGCGCTGCTTGCCACTGATGCGCTTCAGCGGATTCGGTGGCGATTGAGCCTCATTCGGTGATGTTTCCTCTCTATAGGGAGTTGTTGCTGCAACTTTCTCTACAATTGCTCTCAACTCTGGGTTCTCTACATCATCATAGAGAGAATTACAACTACTTGGATTGGCTTTGTTGCCATACGTAGATGGTTTAACAAAATCCAAATACTCTTTTTCCATCAGCTCCTTTTGCTCAGGAGCCAAGACTACATCTTTTGTTCTTGCCATAGCTTATGCTGTTTTATTTGTTAGTATAGTGGTCACGGTTTGCACCATTGACCGATTGTCGGGTGCAAAGTAAGTGTACTGAGTGCAGCCATGCAACTGATTGGGTGTAACGTGGCAATTTAGTTGTGGCTTGCTTATTTGCATACCGAGATAGTTGTGAGAACTTCAACGTATTTCTCAACTCATCATTGTTCATGTATTCGTTGCAGTCGTGCAAGTTTTTCTTGTTGTTTTTGGCGTTGAAGTCGGCAAACCCCGGCAACATACTGCCACAGAAATTGAAAACGCTTGTTTTTAGATTGCCGTGCCTTATCTTTGCACTCACAAACGTGGAGCACAGCATATGCGTGGAGCTTTGCGACATACAACATAGTATTAACTTAGAAAAAAGAAAAGTATGGGATTCATCGTATTCGAGGAAGAGGCATTCAACTATCTTGATGCCCAGTTGGAGAACTTCGTGAAGCGCATGGACAGAATCCGTGAGCGCAGTGAGGACAAGACCATGAACAAGTGGCTCGACACGCAGGACGTGTGTCAGACGCTCAACATCTGCCCACGGACAGTGCAGACGCTTCGGGACAACGGAACTTTGGCTTATACGCAAATCAGCCACAAGACCTACTACAAGCCGGAGGACGTGATGGCTATCGTAGCAGTAGTGGAGGACAAGAAAAAGGACATGCGCTTTCGCAAGCGCACAGGTTAGGCTGTCAATATACAACAGCCACTTAATCCAAAGCAGCAAGTAAACCGGGTAACGTAAGTGTCAACAATAAAACGAGACAACTATGAGCAATGAAGTAATGACAAGAAACAGCGAGTGGATGAACCACATCGTGAACCACCTCAACCGAATGGTTGACAATTTTGAACGTGCCGTGATGAACTACCGCCCCATGCTTGACGGTGAGCGCTTCATGACGGACAAGGAGCTTTGTGCCAGGCTGCAACTGAGCCGAAGAACCCTGCAGGACTACCGAAACAACGGTGTCATCCCGTATATCCAGCTTGGCGGAAAGATACTCTACCGCGAGTCCGACATTCAGAAGATTCTGATGGCTAACTATCGTGAGGCGTACAGAATGAAGGGCTTGTAGGAGAAATACATGTCCTTGATGAGTGGGGTGAAATGAACAAGGCGACAACGTATAACTTACCGAGCGTGGTTGTTATAGGTTGTCGCCTCGTTTTATTGGCTATACCGAGTTGTTCGTGTTTGCCGGGTATCATTTGTGTTACCTGTATAAATCTAATACCATGCTAAAACACACTGCGGTGGTTCGCCCAAGTGGCTGGAGGCGCAAAGCCTCCAAGGAACGTTGCTTTATGGCAGGTCTATGCCATTGCATTCTCTGTAAAGATACAGACCAGTTTAGTGCGGCTTGTCTGCTTTTTGATGATGGCTTGCATGATGAACTCCCGGAAGGCTCTGCTCTCAATGCTGTCAATACGGAAGGCTACCGCAATGACGAGTTCAAGGCTATACACATCATAGCTGATGCGGTCGTTCTTCCTGACATGACGACACACACCCTGCTCTTTCAGAATGCCGTCCTTGAATACAGCCTTGACAGCCTTGCGCACATAGCAGCCGAACACATTATACATGTCGGCAATCTCCTGCATGGTCATCCATACAGTATCGGTCGGCATGGATACCGTTCCGCTCTCGCTGATTGTTATTATCCCTCTGTTCATTTCCCGTCCTCCTTATTTTTATTCTGGTCAGTTTCTTTTGTTTCTCTGCGCTGCATCAGTTTGTCCATGTCCTTGGATATCTTGTCATCGGTGATGACGGCATAGATCTGGGTGCTTCGCAGGTTGGAATGCCCCATCATCTTAGCGATGCTTTCCATTGATATGCCCGAAGTAACCATGTTTACTCCGAATGTATGTCTTGCAACATGTGCGGTAAGGTTCTCATTGATACCCAAAGCCACACCGAGTGAATGAAATTCAAACCACATGGAATCACGTGAAGAAAGAGGAAAAACAGGTTTGCTATCATCCGCTGTATTGTATAGCGACATTATTTGTTCAGCTATCGGATGCAAGGGAATGAACGCTTCGTTGTTGGTCTTTGCTCTTTTCTCACGGATGTATTTTCTACCGTCTGCCGTCATCCCGATATGGTGTGGATACAGGTTACGTAAATCGACATAAGCCAAACCTGTAAGGCTGGAGAAAACAAACATTCTGCGTGCCAACTCCAAAGCCTTATCCTCCATAGGAGTCTCCATAATGAGCAGCAAGTCATTTCTGGATATATGTCTACGCTTTGGTGAGCCTGTCTTTTCATATCCGACATCTTCCAATGGATTGAATTTCAGCAGACCTCTGTCAACAGCGATATAAACCAAGCGTTGCAGCCAACAGAGATTATGGTTCGTATTGGATGCACTATACCCTTTGCCAATCAAGAACAACTTATAAGATTTGCCAAATTCCTCAGTCAAATCTTCAAATGCAATGTCATTCATTCCTCGTAACCCGAGGAACTCTCGCAAGTTGAGCTGCGATGTCTTAGATTGGCGATAAGAAGATGTTGAGTTAATACGGATGGAGCGCAGCCTAAGGCGTTCACGCTCCTCCTCGCCAGTGGCAAGCAATGTCATCGGGATAGTATTTGCATCAACAATAACATTCTTCAGAATCTCGGCGGTAACGATGCCCTTTTCCTTTGTTGCCTGCTCGTAGGCTTCGTCAATTCTTAGTCTGAACGCTTGCAGTTGTCCGTTCACTCTTGCATTCTTGGCTTCACCTTTTTTCGTGTCCCATTCTTCGGGAGCACAGTAAAGACCTGTTGCTATGGCTGACACTTTGCCGTCAATCGTGATACGGCAAAATATAGATGTGGTTCCGTCTGCCTTTACTCTTCCACGGTTGATATAATAAAACTGCTTGTATGTACTTCTCATTGTTATGTTCCTTTCTTATTTTGTGATAATATTACAGGACAAACTTGAAGTCCTTGTTGGCTTCGATGAACTTGTCCATATCCTCAAATAGCTTTTTCGGGGTGACACGTGCATAGATTTGCGTGGTCTGAATGTTGTTGTGACCAAGCATTCTGCTGATAGTCTCTATCGGAACACCTTCTTCGAGCGTAACGAGCGATGCGAAACTGTGCCGTCCAACATGATAGACCAAATCCATACTTATGCCAGATAGTACTCGGAGACTTTTCATGTTACCTCTCAGCACTCGAAATTCCTGTGGCGGTAAAAGAGTAGGTCTTGTCGGGTCTTTGTATTTCTCCAACATGGCAAGTGCCTCTGGCAGTAATTTCACACGTGCAAGCATCTTGTTCTTCTTTCTATGGTATTTCAGCCAAAGGCTGCCCTCCTCATCACGAAAGAGGTTTTCTTCCGTGATAGAAACAGTATCGGCATAAGCCGTGCCTGTATAGCAGGCGAAAAGAAAAAGGTCACGGGTCAAAGCCAACGATTTTCTTCGCTCTGGTATTTCGAGGTCACGAATTTTCAGGAAGTCCTCACGTGTCAATGCCTTTGGTGGATTCTCTTTCTTTTGAGGTAGCTTGAAGTGCATAAAATGATAACGCTCGGAGTGTCCTGCCTTGAAAGCTATTCGGCAGGTCTTCTTCAAGATGGCGAGATAGTGGCGGACTGTATCAAGTGCAAGACCTCTCTGGTCCAAGCAAAAGTCCATGTACTCACGGATAAACTGCTCGTCAAGCTCACCGAATGCCACATCGTCAGTTCCATAACGCTTCTTGACGAACAATACCAATGTCAGGCGAGTGTACTGGTAGTTTGGAAGTGTGCCTTTCTTGTAGTCGATGCCGATTCTTGACTCAATGTCCGCAATGATGGCGTCAAGCTGCTTCAACAAGGTCATCTGAGTGTCTGCACTGCATTGAAACAGATCCTTTATCGCCTTTGCGTCAAAATCCGTCTTGCGCTCCACAAGTGACTCGTAGGCTGAGTTTATTGCCAGCAACAGCTTGTCAATCTTGGCGTTCACTTCCACAGCCTCCTTGCTCTTGCCGTCAAGTCTGCT
Organism: Phocaeicola sp. HCN-6420; assembly: GCF_037890145.1. Lineage (NCBI taxonomy): Bacteria > Pseudomonadati > Bacteroidota > Bacteroidia > Bacteroidales > Bacteroidaceae > Phocaeicola > Phocaeicola sp. HCN-6420. The sequence continues at coordinate 9,470 of NZ_JBBKBJ010000028.1, read as the reverse complement.
CTCACGTGGATTCCATAACTTTGGCGTACATGACAACTTGCAACCGAACTGCGCCATTGTTCGGTTGAGGGTGATGCGTCCCATGATGGGAGCCTTACCGTTCTTGTCCAATCCGCTCTTTTTAAGGTAGAGCAACACCTTGAATTTTTCAACTTTCATCTGCTTACTTTTTTAGTTTGCAAAAATAATCAATCAGTAAGCATTCTCCGTCATTGAAAGTTGTGCAGAACAGTGCAACAAACACTGGTGACAAACTATTTGTTTTTCACCTCGTTAGCAGTGTTGGTTTCGGTAACTGACCGCTAACGGTTTGGTAACTGAAATAACTCAATATCCTGCTCGGCTTTGCTTTGCAGACATTTGGCAGAATTATGAAATATTGCTCATTCTCAACCACTTGCAGTTCATTTCTCTCATATTCACTTTCCGTTGCTTTTGCTTAAATTGTGCACCTTGCCCGGCACACGTTCGCCACGACCACCACGCTGTCAAAGGGCGTACCCATTGAAACGGTGTCCAAGATGCTGGGACACACAAACATAGAAACTACGCAAATCTACGCCCGCATCACCAACAGCAAGATAGGCAGCGATATGCAGGGGCTTGACAAGAAGTTTGTCGGCATCGAGAAGATTTACAAGGAAGTTGCCATGTAATCTTGATTATATGGAACTGGTCACAATTTGTGACCAGTCCTTACTATTATTCCAACATTGCTAAATCTCCTAAAATATACGATTATGGATTTGCAGATTATCCAAAACAAGATTTTTGAGGTCAGAGGTTGCCGGGTGATGCTCGATTATCATTTGGCAGAACTCTACCAAGTGGAAACACGAGCCTTGAAGCAGGCGGTCAAGCGCAATATCGAGCGTTTTCCGGGTGATTTTATGTTTGTACTCACCCGAGAGGAAGCTAACTTGCTGTTATCCATAGGGGTATCACATTTTGTGATACCCCCTGATTACAACTTCGGCGTTGCTATGCCTATGGCTTTCACCGAGCAGGGCGTAGCCATGCTTTCTTCGGTTCTCCGCTCCAAAGTAGCCATAGAAGTAAACATTTCAATCATGCGGGCTTTTGTCCTCATGCGCCAAATGGCAATCGGTTACGAGGAACTGTCAAGGCGCATCGAGGAACTGGAGGTAAGCACCGATGCGCAGTTCAACGAACTGTACCAAGCCCTTACCCAGCTTTTGAGCCAGTCGAAACAACAGAAAGAACGCCGCCCGGTAGGTTTCGTTACCTATAACCGTGACAAAAACGAATAGGTAACGATTTCGGTAACGAAATTCCGCCTAACAAACTATATCCCAATGAAGTACATTCTTCCACCTTGCGGGCAGTCCACCGACTACCCGTATTTTTTATATCCTTTTCCAACTGGCACATTCCCCGAAACGCCAGCCGTGCGTGGCATGGCTGACTGTATTCCGTGAAAAGAGCCGTTGGAAACCCGCACAAGCGTATTGCAAGCAAGCTCACAACACCCTTGCCTTTCCCGCCCGCATGGAGTGTTCCCTAAAAGATGAAAGAGAACAGGCACTTTTCCCCTGTTTCCCTATCTGTAAATCTTCCTCTTACGCAGTCCCCCAGCCGGGACAGTCGTTTTAATCATTTCAATAGGCAAAGGTAGTTACGTGTTCTTCACGATTTTGCAAGGTCGAGCCGTTCCGGTTTGGCGAAAAAATCTTCCCTGCCTTGCGAGGTATTTTTTGCCCAAAACCTTGCAAACTCTAAACACTACCCTTTTACGCCTATGTGAAACGAAAACGACCGACCCGACCGGAAGACGCATAAAAAAAAAGTCGGATTTACGGGAAACAGGAAAAAAGTTCAGTGAAACTTCAACTCCCTCACCTCTCAAATCCGCATAAAATTAAAAACTTAAAAATTACAGCAATATGGAAGCAAAGGTATTATCGGAAGCAAAAGTTTATGTAGGCACTTATGCCAAGTACAACAACGGTTCATTGTCCGGCGCATGGCTCGACCTTTCGGACTATTCGGACAAGGAAGAATTTTATGAAGCCTGCCGGGAACTTCACAAGGACGAGGAAGATGCGGAATACATGTTTCAGGACTGGGAGAACGTGCCGGAGGGCTTAATCGACGAAAGCTGGATTTCTGAAAACTTCTTCGCCCTGCGTGATGCGGTGGAGGATTTGAGCGACACCGAGCAGGAAGCCTTTTTCGTGTGGTGCAACTATAAAAGCCATGATTTGGGCGAGGAAGATGCGGACGACCTTGTACGTGATTTCCGGGATGAATATCAAGGGGAATATGACGATGAAGAAGATTTCGCCTATGAAATTGTAGAGGAATGTTACGACCTGCCGGAGTTCGCAAAGACCTATTTCGATTACAAACAGTTTGCCCGTGACCTGTTCATGTGCGATTACTGGTTTGATGACGGCTTTGTGTTCCGGGCGGCATAACAACCAATCCGGGCGGGGTGTCAAAGCCCTGCCCGCTTAAAACAACCAAGTTTATAACCATAAAAAAATAAGACATCATGCAGTCACTTAACAAAAACGGGGTAAGCATCACCCAAACACCGGGAGAAGAAAAGTTCGTGAAATGCCGTTTAGGGGCTTTCAGGGGACAAATTTATTATCAATATGACTACCGCCACACGGACGGCGAACTTTTCAGCACGGTAGCCAAAACGCTGGACGAGTGCCGCCGCAGGCGTGACGAATGGGTAGCGAAGAAGAACGGAGTAATAAACAAGTAAATTTTAGGGACATGAAAACGACAGAAGTAAACAAGGAGCTTATCGGCAGGCGTTGCGAGTGTATTTTTACGGGCTTAATGGTAACGGGCGTTATCGAGGACATCCAAGACGACCAGCATTCCATAGCGGTCAAAGTCCGTTTCGACCACCCGCACCAGTGGGGCGATGATTTGTATAATGATGTGTGGGCGTGGGGGCGCAAAATAGACGAGTTCGGCACGCTGCATCATTTGCAACTGTTGGAGGACAAACCGGACTTTCAGATAATGACGGTAGTTTTCGGCGAGCCAATCAGCCGGATAGACCGCAGTGTTTTTGCAGATGTGGACACGTGGGGCGTCTGTTCCCTGCAAGGCTGGGTAAACAGCTATGAAAGTGTCCGGTTTGTAGCCATAGACGACCATACGGCAATCATCACGGGCGAATATAACATGGAGCAGGTAAAGGTGTGGTTAGAGAAATACACGTCCATAAAGAGCCTTAAAACCAGTTGATAGAGGACGGCGGCTGCTTGCCGCCGTTACTTTCTTCCGTGAGCCTGCCAGCGGGTGAAGAAAGTAACAAAGAAGCCTTTCGTTTTCCCTATCATGGAAACAGCCCGCCGATGCTTCCCGGCGGGCTGTCTGCCCGATATTTACGCTTTGCGTATCATTCCATACCCGGTTTCCCAAGAGGATGATAAAAACGGATGTCGCAACTATAAATCCTCATAGTGAATAAATTTTACACCAAGTATGCACACGGTTTCTTCTTCCTCGATGTCATATTTCCATGTCCGCTTAGTGACAAGCATTTCCGTTTCGCAATCGAACCATACCATTACGGGCGCATCATCTTCTTCGTCCGCCCATTTGAATACCTGATTGGACGGCGTTTTCCATAATTCAGCACTGTCACGTTCGGAAATACAGTCCTTGTCCACAATGATGATGTCACCTACTGCCGGAACTGTATCTGTTTCCAACGTGGTTTCTATGTACCACGAGATGCCTTCTATATCCAATTCTATTTTTACCATGTCGTTTTGTTATTAGGGGGTTATTGTTTCCGTTCCTTCTTCGCTGCTGTCATTATTAAATGATAGTGTAAGTTGCTGCATCTGCCCGAAGCTGTCGATGATATAAATGTCAATCGTCTGCTGGTCTGTCGATGCCGAGGTGTAGTAGAGCCTGAACGTTTCTTTCTCCAGCGGGTAGAGGTCATTGGGCAGGAACACCGTGCCGTTATCCATTTCCAGCTTTCCTTTGCCGTCCGGCTGGAAATACCTTATCTGATAGGCAGTCGGCTGGTAATAGCCGCCACGCACCAGTCGGCAGCGTATTTCGGCGGTTTCCCCGACTTTCAGCCTTTTGGGTACTGGCAGTGTTTCGATGCTGAACGGGTACGCCTGCTGAATATCCAAGTTGTCATTACAGGCGGTGACAAGCACGAGGGCGGCCACGATGTAGCAGCCCATGATGATTTTATACATTACATTCTTCATATACATTATTATATAGCGGTCAGTTGATAATGAATTTCAGTCCCAAAGATACCTGCGTGTGGAACTTGCCGATGTCCGAGCCGAACAACGCCCGTTCCCTTGCGTTCAACAGCAGAGCCACCCGGTCGGTCAGGTAGGTTTCCAGTTCCAGCGTCAGCGCACCGCCGTAAATGAAGCAGTCCTTATCCAGCAAGGTAGAGCCGTCCGGCAGCAGCTTTTCGCTTCGGTTGCTTGTTTCGTACCCGGCGAGAGCCGACAAGCCCAATGAAAGGAAAAAGGTCTTTCGTCTGTCCGATAGGAATTTCAGGTAATAGCCGCCCTCTGCGGTGAACTGTTCCACGGGTATCTGCATATCCTTGTAGTCATACTTCTTGTGCAGGTATTCGCCGCCAATCACCCAGCGGTTGGCGTTCTTGGTGTAAACGCTGTACGCCGCCCCGATGTGGTAGGCGAAATCACTGCCAGCGTTCCAATGCACCCCGTCCGTCATGCCCGCCGTGACCTGCAAGCCTTTCATGCCCGGCAGGTATCTTTGTGCGTGTGCCTGAAACGAGGTCAGGCACAGCGCAAAGAGCATCATTATAAAGATGTGTCTTTTCATTCCCTATTTGATTTTTAGTTCGTCAATCACTTCTGCGTTCACGATGTCGGCGTTTTCCACCCGTATGGTCTGATGCCGCCCGCCGTTCTTCTCGTAGAGTTCCACGACCAGCAGCTTGTCGTCAGGAATGGTAAACTTCGGCAGGGCGTACACCGTGCGCACGGTCGATTTCCCGGCAATCTCTATCACCTCGTTGTAGCTGCGTACCGCATCCAGTACCGTTTCCTGAATAGCCGTGCGTTTGGGCACTTTTTTATCGGTTATCTTAAACCTGATGAAGTCCGTGTCGAAAGGCACGTTGGAACTGTTCTTTGTCTGCGTGTGCACGTAGAGCATCCCGTTATAGGTGTAAATCCCCTTGATTAAGAACTGTATGCCGAAACGCTTGCTACCCAAGTGGCGCACTTTCCGGTCATTGTTCTTGTAGATGCTCTGCATTATCAGCTTCACCAATAGCGGGCTTTCACCCGCCAGTTCCCGGAAATGGATGTTCATCCGGGTATGCGAGAAATCGGACGTATCTTCATTCTCCAAGAAGTCCTTCATCTCGATGTTGAGCATTTCCGGTTCACGGGCGTACTTGGCGTTGAACGAAAAGAAACTGCCGTCCTCGCAGATAACGGAGAAGTTCGTTTCTCCCGGAAAGCCCTCTGTCGTGGCTTTCACCCTGATTACGTTCTCCGCACCGTCCGCCTTGCCCGCTATGATGTGGTTGCTTCCCAAATCGACATAGCGGACGGCGGCGGGGAAGATGATATGCACCGTCTTGGCAAAGGTCACTTCCACACCGTAGGGCGTAACCATTTGGCGGTACGGGAGTTTCCGGGTAATCCCCCGGTACAAGTCGTTGCCAGCCGCATACTTCACGGTGTCAGCGGTTTGTGCGTTTGCCGCACACACGCCCAGTAAGAGGGCGAACAATCCAAAAATCTGTTTCATTGCTAATTGAAATTTTAACGGTTGATAAAATGGTTATTGTTGTTTGGCATACAGCATGACTTTATAGCCTGCTTTCAGCTTCACTTTCACGGTTCGGAACTTCTTGGCGAGGTAGCCGGACGTTCCTTGCAGCAATCCCCTTGTCACGTCCATAGCCACCTGCTGCCCGGCACTTTGGGCAAAGGAAATGCTTGTACCCAGCCCGCTTCCGATATTCGCCATAGCTTCGTTGAACGCTTCCTGCTCCATAGAGGACGGGACGGAAAGCCCCTTTTGCCCGTCCGTGTCGAACACGGCGAGTTCCACCGGGATGATGTTGCCAGCGTACTCAATCGAGGACACCAGTATGTCGAGCCGTTCGCCCTGCACCTTTGCCGTCCCCGCCACAAGGGTATTCTTCGGCACAACGATATTTCCCGCCTGCATGGGTTCGAGCAGCCGTAGTTTCACCGCCTGCCCGTCCACCAGCGTTTGGTCTTGGTGTATGCAGGCGGCTACCGTGTTCTTTCCCATAGCGTACCCCGTGCCTACCGCCGTGTTGAAGCCGTAGTTTCGTGGCTGGCTGTAAGCCCGGATGAAGTCGGCATCGCTCATGGGCTGCTGCAATCCCGAAATGGTCGTTTCCCGGATAGCCTGCACCGGAATAGCCGGAGTGCCGATGCCGCCGCCGTTCTGCCCGGCTGTCGGTATTTGGGCAATCTGCCCCCTTTGTCCGTCCTGCCCGTTCATGTACTTTGCCGCCAGCTCGTAGGACTTTTCCAAGAGTGCCATTTGGTCGTCAGCCGTAGGCGTGGCGTTCTGCTGCTGTTTCAGTCGGTCGGTCAGTTCCGCCACCTGCCGTTTCAAGTCCTCTTTTTCCTCGTCCACAGGGGGCGTTTCGTAGAACGTGCTTAACTGGCGGTTGATGTCCCGGTAAGCCGCCCGTGAAGAAGTACCGCCGCCCCTTTGTGGCTTCGGATCTTCTTCCGGCAGCAGGTTGATTTCCTCTTGTGGTTCTTCCGTATCATCATCCAGCGTGAAACCGAAGTCCTGCAAGGATTGTATCTTGTCCTGCTGTTTGCGGCTTGTCACCGCCTGCTCGTAAGCCTTTTGCTTGTCGGCTATAATCCCGTCCTCTGCGGGCAGGGGTATGTCGGCATTGAAGCCGCCCACGCTTTCCACATTCACGTCCTCTTTGCCGGAGGGTGCGAATATCAGGTACATGCACCCTGCAAAGGCAAGGAACATCAGCGGGAAGACTATCATTTTCCTGCGCTGCTGCACCTGCTGCGGGGTAAGTTCCCGTTTGGGCTTATTTTCCTTTTTCGGCTTCCCGTCCGCCTGCGGTGCGGTCGTGCCGTTCTCATTCTTCTGTACTTCTTCCATATTGCGGTCTGTTTAACGGGTTGATACTTTGGGTTGTGTCATTGCCGTGCAACGGCAGTTGTCTGATGTGTTCTATTTGCAGCCTTTGCCCGTCCCGTTTCCCGATATTGTAGATTGATGAAACGGTGATGTAGATAGACAAGCCGCCGAAAAAGAAGAACATTAGGAGGATAACCGCCAGCCTTTTGCCCGGCGTAATCCGTCCGCACATTCGGCGCAGTCGGTCGTCCGCCCAGTCCCGCACCTTTTCGATGTGGTTTCGTTTTCTCTCCATAAGGCTATCTTTTAATGGTCTGCAAATCCTTGTTCTCGGTAATGGTGAACGCTTCGATGATGAAGCCGTGCGGGTTGTTGTCGCTCCGTGTGGCGTTAAGCAACCGGCACGAGGTCACAAGGCTTCGCACCGTCAGGCTGCTTTCTCGGACAATCAACTGGCGGGCATACGTGTTCACCTTGTAGGGGTACTGGTCGAAGTCGCACTTCACGCTGTCAATCTCCACCGTCTGCGTGACGTTTCCGGAAATCACCCGGTTGTAGTAGCCCTTTTCCGCCAAGTCCTTGTAATAGTTGAAAGCGGTCTTGTCGGCGAGAAACAACGAGCGTTTGATGTTGCTTTCGATAGCCCCCTTTTCGGGTGATAAGGTGAAGAAAAGTTCGTGGAAACGCCGCACGTGCGACTTGGCTTCCACGGGTCTGTTCTGTGCCATGTCCTGCGAGAGTGCCAGCATCAGGCTTTTGCCGTTGTCGAGGACGTATATCTTCTGCCGCTGCTTTTCGGCGAAGCTGTACGAGTTCCACACGGCAAAGCCCGTCACCAGTGCGCACAGGCAGATGAATACCAGCGCAAAGAGCCGGATTTGCCGGAAACTCGTTTCGATGTTCGTTAATGACTTAAATTCCATATACTAAATATTGATGTTGGTTATTTGAGTAGTTTCCCGGTTACTTTCCCGCTTGCCGCACCGACCGCAGCTCCGGCGATTGAACCAGCCCGTGCCACGTTGCGGTTATAGGCAGACGTACCGCCAGCCGACACTATCCAGCTTGCCACCGTTGGAATGGTGAAGTAGCCCACGATGCCGATAATCATAAAGATTATATACACGGTACTGCTCCCGTCCGGGATGAAATCCGGGTCTGAAAGCTGCTCGATGTCTTTTTGGAGCATCAGGGTTTGTATGCGTGCCAGCACGCTGCTGAACAAGTCCGACACGGGCAGCCACAGGTAAATGGAGATATAGCGTGAAATCCACCGGGTCAGCGTGCTTTGGAAACCGTCATAGACGGAAATCGCAAACGCCAGCGGACCCAGTATGCTTAACACGATTAGGAAGAACGTGCGCAGCGTGTCTATAATCAGCCCCGCCGCCTGAAAGAGCATTTCCAATAACTCCCTGAACCAGTCCCGGACGGACTTCTTTATATTATAAGCCGTCCTGTCCATGTACATGCCCGTCATAGTCACCATGTCGGAGGGCGACCAGCCCAGTTCTTCCAGTTGTCGGTCAAATTCCTCGTCCGATGCGAGGTAAGCCGTTTCGGGGCTTCGCATCAGGGCTTCATATTCCAGTCGGTCTTTCTGCGCCCGGTACTCGTTCATGTCGAAAGTCTGCGTTTCCATAAGCTGGTTGCACCCTTTCACCACTGGCGACAGCACCGTGTTGATAGTCCCCAGCACGAAAGTTGGAAAAAACATGATGCACAGCCCCAACACAAAGGGACGCAGGAGCGGGTACACGTCTATGGGTTCGGCACGTGCGAGCGACTGCCACACTTTGGCGGCTACATAGAACAAAGCTCCCAGCCCGGCTATCCCTTTGGCTACCCCCGTCATGTTGCTGCACAAGGGCATCATTTCATCGTACAGCACCCGCAACACTTGGTGCAGGTTGTCAAAATCCACCGCTGCTAATAACATAGGCATACCGATTTATATGTTACCAGTAGCGTTCATCCGCCGAGCCGTAGAGAGCCAGCACCCGGTCGGTGTCGTTCTTCTTCTTCGCCCGCAGGTAGGACACGGATATATTCTTTCGGGTGTAGTAGTTCACGAGGTTGCGGTAGTTGAGCAGGCTTTTATAGGCGTTGTTGATTACCGCCAGCCTTTCGGCATCCGTCAGCGACATGCCCGTCACGTTCACTACATTCTTCAAGTCCTGCAACACGTCCGCACTTTCGGAGAGCAGCTTGGCGTACCCGGCTGAAATGGCGGTGAGTTCATCCGGCGTGTAGTTCGGGTCTGCCAGCATGTTCTGATAGTTTCGCACGTAGATTTCGGATATTTCCGCCACCAACTCAATGGACTTCTTCACCTTGATGCCGCCCTTGACAACATCGTGTACCGC
>NZ_JBBKBJ010000027.1:0-46892 GCF_037890145.1 Phocaeicola sp. HCN-6420 | reverse complement strand
CTGTTTTTTTTATTTTTGTTCTATTTTTTACTTATTTGAATAATTCCATATCATAAAGTAGCGAAATTCATACTATTTACATTTTCATACATAGTCTATTTTTCACATAAGCAGAAAGAAATTGAAACGGCTTTAGTTTCCAGCCTGCTTTTTTTATGTATATTTGCGAATGTTCAATAACACAAAAAAGAAACTATATGAAATTCAAAAACATCTTAATCGGAATCTCTTTATCTTTTCTTGCCATGTCCTGCATTCAGGATGAAGCATTGAATGTAGAAGCAGCTATTGACGGATGCAATGGAGCCAATATTCAATTGATAAACATCAACGATATAAGCAGGGAAATCGATGTGTTTGTCTTCGACGGATCTGACATCACGGCGCAGGAGCTGAATTTCAAGCTGCCCGACGGTGCTACTATCAGCCCTGAGAAACCACAGGCAAAGGACAATCCGCCGTATTATGACTTCAGTACCGAAAAGGAACGTAAGTTCATCGTTACTTCCGAAGACGGAAGCAACAAGGTAACTTACACAATAAGTCTGTATACCATCGAACTGCCGCTGAAATATTCGTTCGAGAACCTGAGAGAAATCAACCCGTACCATGTGTTATACCTGACAGACGTCAACGGACTGATGCAGTGGGCAAGCGGGAACCAAGGATATGGATTATGCGGCATGGCAACCAATGCGACACAATATCCTACGGCGCAGGCCGACGGAGGAGTATCGGGCAAGTGTGTGAAGCTGGTAACCCAGTCGACGGGTACATTCGGCATGAACACCAATCCTAAAATGCCGATTGCAGCCGGTAACCTCTTTATCGGTTCGTTCAACATGTCGTACGCCATCATCGCTCCGCGACAGGCTACGCAATTCGGCTTCCCCTTCATACGGAAACCGGTAAAGATGTCGGGGTATTACAAATATAAACCCGGAGCCACACTTACCGACCAAAACGGAAACGTAATTCCGGACAAGACGGATACGGGAGATATTTATGCCGTACTTTACGAAGCACCCAACAGCGATTTTTCACTCGACGGTGACTTGTTTACTGCCGGCAACGAAAAAGCCAAGAACATTGTTTCGATGGCACGTATAGACAAAACGGAAACCACCAGCCAGTGGACAAAATTCGATCTGGACTTCAAGCTGCAAAACGACAAGACCATTGACGAGGAAAAACTGAAAGCCGGCAAGTATAAACTGGCTATCGTCTTCTCATCCAGCATTCAAGGCGCCTATTTCGAAGGAGCTACCGGCAGCGAGCTGTGTATTGATGAGGTAGAGATTACTTGTGAATAATATCAACTCTTTAGCAATTGAAACATAACATCATGAAAAAATATATAGTCATACTGGCTGCCATGCTTACAGCCGGAACAAGTTTACTGAAAGCACAGTCGGACGATCATAAGGGTTTGCTGTGGTCATCACTACATGGTCTGAACTATGAGTTTAAGGCAGGTGTCAACATCGGAGGTACTTCTCCGCTTCCACTCCCCAAGGAAATAAGAAGTCTGGACAGCTATTCACCCGGACTTGCCATCACACTCGAAGGAAATGCTACTAAATGGATTGATGCACGGCAGAAATGGGGAGTAAGCCTTGGCATACGCCTCGACAGCAAGGATATGAATACACGTGCCACGGTCAAGAATTACGGCATGGCTATCTTCAACGAAGTAGGCGGAAAGGTAGAAGGGCTCTGGACGGGAGGTGTCAGAACGAAGGTGAAAATGTCGTATCTCACCATCCCCGTGCTGGCCAATTACAAAATAGGCGACCGCTGGAAAGTGGTAGTCGGCCCTTATTTCTCATACCTGATGGACGGAGATTTCTCGGGAGAAGTCTACGAAGGACATCTGCGTACGCCCGATGCAACAGGAAGCCGTATCGATTTTGAAGGCGACAATTCCGCTACTTACGATTTTTCCGACAAGTTGCGCCGCTTCCAGTGGGGGCTTCAGGCAGGAGGTAGCTGGAAAGCATACAAGCATCTCACGGTACATGCCGACCTGACATGGGGACTGAATGATATTTTCCAGAAGGATTTCAATACAATTTCGTTTGCCATGTATCCTATTTATCTGAACTTTGGCTTCGGCTATGCGTTCTAATAAAAACAACGGGCACAAGCTTGGAAAAACGTGGGCATGAATTGAAAGAAACATGCCCACAAACTGAGAAAAACGTCTGCACGTTTTTTAGAATTTGTACAAATTCCAAAATTTTTTGTACAAAAGAAAAATACATTTCACGGGACATCAAAAAAGTTAAGGGCAGGCATCAACGGTTTTGTCGATGCCTGCCCTTAATTTTTGCAGAAATTCAATTTTTCTATTATTATTCGGCAACTAATTCAAAGTCGTCTACAATCAATTTGCTACCGGGAGCTCCCCAGAACTTATCACCATCCTTGCTTGCAGAACAGATAATTGCCATACGATATTTCTTATCGGCACTATATTCTTTCTTCCATTCAAGAGGCAATTCAAATTCTTTCCATTCATCCTGCTGACCACCTGTCAACTGAGCAATAGCAGCAATACGGCTGGATGTATAGATATTATTCTCAGTATCAGTAACTCCTGTCAAGCAATCAGACCATTTATCTGTATCATAAGCATCTGTTTCATATACGACAATGCTAATCATGAATTCATCGGTCTTTGTTTTATCCAATACAGCTTCATGGCAATGCTGAGCATACGGCTGTTCGTTTACTACATAAAATTCTGCACCCGGAGTATACTTATACCAGCCTTTCAAAGAAACAGCCTTTCCAGAATACGGAACACCGAACTTTGTACTATTTAGTGTATTAGCCACATCTGTAATAAAAGAGCCCAAGAACAAAGAACCTGTTGTTACCTTAGGAACTTTTGCAATCATCATATCTTTACCTTGCGTATCGATAGAAGTAATTGAAACAGCTTTTTCGCCGGAATGTGCGTCACTGGTAGACTCAACAACATAACTATCAGCCATACCAAATCCTTTTAAAAACTGAACCCCGGCATTGCTGGAACACCATCCTTCCGGATTATAGAAAGTCATCTCGGGCTCCTGTCCTTCTACACCTTCCACCCAAGTTTCAAAATCATAGAAAGAAACGTTACCTGAAATTGAAGCTACATATTCCACAGTTGTTCCATTTTCAGCAGTCACGGTATAAGTTACAGTCTTACCGTTTGAGAAATCTGCCGCAGTCCCACTTGCCGGAGTTACAGTTGCCTTGTCTGAAACTTCAATAGTAGGAGTCAAGCCAGACAGTTCTTCTGTGGTTGCAGCAGCATTTACGGTAAATTTAATAGTCTTAGATGCTTCATCAATTACCGGCTGTTCCAACACTACCGAATTGGCAGCCGCGGTCTTTTCATCAAAAACGAAAGAAAGGATCTTAGCCTCGCTGCTTTCAGTACCGGAAAGCTTGGTTCCGCTATAAGTAGCCTTCACCGTATAATCAACCGGATTTTCTACAAGTTTTACATTGTCAATATCCAAATCGAGCGTAAGAGTCTCGTTTGCAAAAGAACCTTTTGCATTGATATCAGCCGAAAGTAATCCGTTAACCTCCATCGAAGAAGTCGTTGTAAAGGTATAAGTACCGTTTCCGGCATCAGTCAACTGACATCCACTCAATTCGATATTTCCCAAACTCATCCCACTGAACGAGAAATCAGTAATCTTCAAGTTTACTACATTTTCGCCAGACTTGGTAACAGAAACCAACTGCGAAGGAACATTGCCTGCCGGTGCTTCTATACCACCTGCCATAACTAATTTAACATCCAATGCACCTTTATAATCACCAGTTACATCTACACCCACCGGAGTTGTAGTACCCGGCTGGTCGTCATCACTACAAGAAGTGAATACGCTCGTTGTACACAATGCGGCAAACAAGCATAAAAATAAATTCTTTTTCATTCGATTCATAAAGTTTAGTTATTCATTTTTGTTGGACACAAAGTAATGACCTTTTGATATATCTCGCAAGGTCTAATATTATGATTTTTGTCCTTTTCTTTAATTATTTATTTAGGCTCCATTCATAAATCACTAATTTACAAAACTTAACTTATCAATTAATTAGTGTTATTATAGTCTATATTCTAAAAAACAGTTAACTTTGCAAAAAGTTTAACAGAATGGAAAAAGAACTGCCCAAAATAGATTTACCGGAAGAATGGATTGTTGGAACAGGTATCAGCAAAGAACTGCTCAGCCTGTACACAAACTTCCCCTGCCGGATGAAATCGGAAATTTTTGTTCTCTGTATGGGAGGCGAAGTAGAAGCATCGGTCAACCTGAACAGAATCACAGTACGACAGAACGATTTTGTTTCGATCATGCCGGGAACAATTCTTCAGATACATAGCGTAAAGGGAGAACTGGAATTGTATTTCGGTGGATTTTCTTCAAAATATGTAGAACAGGCCTATTTAAACCGCTCTACCATGAAGACATTGTATATCCCACTGGGCAGACCGCTTATTACTCTTCGTCCGGAAGGCGCCGCACTGTTGAAAGATTATCTTTGTTTCCTGATTAAACTTTATGAATTCTTTAACGAAAACACGCGTAAGCGAATTACTCCTTATTTATATAATAACATTCATATAGGGATAGCTGCCATGTACAGCAACCGGGCGAACGACAACAAAAGTAATCTGTCGAAAAGCGAAATATTATGCAAAAACTTCACCCAGCTGGTCATGCAGAACTATAATAAGACGCGTAATGTGGCATGGTATGCAGAAAAGTTAGGCATTACGCATACGCATCTCTGTACTACCGTGAAGCAGGCAACCGGCAACACGTGTATGGAAATCATATCGCGCATGGTCATTATGGATGCAAAATCACAACTGAAATCGACAAATTTGTCTATTCAGGAAATATCCGACTCATTGAATTTCGCCAACATGTCTTTCTTCGGAAAGTATTTTAAGCGATATGTAGGCATGAGCCCGTTGGAATACAGGAATAACGGATAAGCATAAAAAGAACAGACAGGAAGACGAAAGAACCATTTACAAGATGTTTCTTTACAGCATCTTCCTGTCTGTTTTTCTTTTCATACAATGAAATCAAGCAATGCTGACGACACCGATTTTCTTTTTGCCGTCCATCTTGACACTCAAAGGCTTGTCGAAATGAACCCAGCGCAAGAATTTGGTTTCTTCTACTGCCGGCATGCTGTTCAGCAACTCCTGATTGTACAAGCCGTCGTTCATGTAAGCATTGATTGTAAAATACCCTACTCCGAAAGAAGTCAGGTTCTGGAAGAAGTGTGTACCCTGACTTGGATCGACACGGTAATTGGTCAATCCGGCTTCGACAATGACACGGGCCGCCGATATGTTCGGCCATTTTACGGGAATGCCCAACCATGTATCACTGCTTCCCCAGCGTCCCGGACCGACTAATATATAATGTTTACCCTCGTCGAGGAAACGCTTGTTCAGTTTCTCTATTTCATAAGCTATCAACTGGTTGTTCGAAGCCGAATAGCCGTCGGTCTTTACATAAATCACATCCTGCATATCGTCCATGATGCCCTGTCCCAGCGAATTTACGCTCTTGAGCAGAAGCTGGTCTTCGGGAATGGCATTCAAGTCTTCATTCAAGTCGGCTTTCATATCCACCATCGGACGTATCTGCAACAGATAGAATACTCCTTTCTTTTCTTTAGCATCGAGATTGACGGCAAACTCTATCTCTACAGGACGGCGCATTTCTCCTTGTCCGTACTTCTGGGCAAGCTGGAGAATACGTGCCAGCGGAAAGACATCGTGCTGAAGAATATTGGCAAAGGTTATCACCTTACGCCCGCCCGGGTAGATACCGTCGCGTATGACCATATCGTACGGATCGTATGTAGAGGCAATATAATTCAAGGCTCCGTCGTTTTCGGCTTCTTTTACCGGAAGTTTCAACAGGTTAAAGCCGTCGTCGAGTGAAAAGTTCTGTCCTAAGTTCTTCAGGTCGAGCGCATAGAAACGTGTCTGTGTTTCGCGTAAGGCCATTTCCATCTCGCTGGTCTGAAGCACTTTATCCGGATGATAAGGACATACGCGCAGAGTAAGTCCTCCGTCGACAATATACTTTCCAAGTCCCAGGGCCAGACTGACCGTTCCTTCTTCCGCCAGTTCGTCATTGATGGGATAGTAATTGATGGAGCGTGCCACTCCCGAAATAGACGGATAAAAGCGGTCGCCATACTGGGTACCTACCACTTCCTGAAGAATCACCGCCATCTTCTCCTGATCGATCACGTTGCTGGTGGCCTGCATGTATGCTTTACTGTCTTTATAATATACCGAAGCATAGACTCCCTTTATCGCGTCGCTCAACATACGTAGCATTTCGTACTTATCTGTCAGGTAAGGTATCATGTAGGTTGAGTAAATACCTGCGAACGGCTGGTAATGAGAATCTTCCAGCAGACTGGAAGAACGGATGGCTATAGGGGACTTCACAACATCGAAAAAGGCGAAGAAATCCTCGACCAGCCGGTCTGGCAGTTTGGCACGCAGGAAAGCACGCAGAATAGTTTCATCGTCGGCATCGCTCAGAGCTATCTGATACAACTGGTTCATATCCATAAACTCGTCGAAGATATCGGTACAAAGTACCACGGTCTTAGGAATAACCACCGAAGCGTTTTCGAACTCATCGAATTCGGCATGCCGTTTTACCATATTGTCGATAAACGCAAGTCCACGTCCTTTTCCTCCCAACGAACCGTCGCCGATACGGGCAAAATTAGAATAACGGTCGAAACGGTCGCGCTCGAATACGGCTACCACTCCCTGATTCTTCATCTTGCGGTACTTCACAATCGCTTCGAATATAATCTGACGGTGGGCATCGATATCTTGCAGACCTTCCCATGTAATCTGCTTCAAGAATTCGGCTACAGGAAATATAGCACGCGAATAGAGCCATCTGGAAATATGATTCCGACTGATATGATAGAGGAACGATTCTGCCGGTATGGAGAAAATAGCGTTTTGCAGTTCCTTCAGATTATGCACACGCACCACTTCTTCCATGGTATTCGGATTGCGGAAGATAAAATCGCCAAAACCGAAGTTCTCGGAAACAGCCTCCCGCAGGTCGATGTTCATTTTCTTCGAGTTCTTGTCGATAAACTGTGCTCCGCAGTTCAATGCAAATTCTTTGTTGGAAACTTCTGCCGACTGAAGAATCAGCGGTATGAACGGATCGCGGCTGCGCACTTCGGTAAGGAAGCGAATGCCTGCCTTCGGATCAATCTGACCTTCACGCGGAAAACGTGCGTCCGATATAATTCCCAGCATGTTATTCTGATACTTGTTATATAAATCCATCGCCTCCTCGTAAGAACGTGCCAGTACAATTTTCGGACGTCCACGCATACGCAAGGTACGCTGATGCTCATTCAGAGCTTCGGTAGCAAACTCCTGACTCTGACGAAGCACGAATTTATACAGGTTAGGCAGCACGGACGAATAGAAGCGTATGGAATCTTCCACCAGCAGAATCATCTGCACACCGACTTCCTTAATGTCGTGCTCCAGATTCATCTTGTCTTCTATCAGCTTGATGATGGATACCAGCAAATCGGTATTTCCCAGCCAGCAGAATACATACTCGAATATACTCAAGTCTTCGTGCTCCATACGTTCTTTGATACCGTGAGAAAAAGGAGTCAATACGACCAGCGGTATATGAGGATATTTCCCCTTAATCTGCCGGGCAATGTCGAAGGTATCACTGTTGTCCGACCCCGGCATACAGATAACCAGATCGAACATCGTATTTCCTAACTGCTTCCAGGCATCCTCCTCGGTAGATACTTGTGTAAAACGGGGCGGATACCGAAGGCTGAGGTTCATGTATTCAATAAATATCTTTTCATCGATACGCCCATCGTCTTCCAGCATGAAGGCGTCGTAAGGATTCGCAACAAGAAGCACATTAAAGATTCGTTTCGTCATCAGATTGACGAACTGTGTATCTTTAAAATAGAGTTGGTTTAATTTTAACTTACTGAGCATAGCTTCAAGGTTTAAGCTTTATTTATTTAACAAATTACGGGAATTCTATTGATTTGTGCAACTTACCAACATAGAAAAATTACTTTCGGACAGCAGCAAGCTTGTCCGGCTTTAACTTTTTATCACTTTTTGAGTACAAAAACAAGGCAAAATATTTTGCCGTTCTATACAAAATCCTATCTTTGCATTAACAAATAATTTCATTTTGTCAGACCTTAAACAAAAGAGATCATGGATATTAATCAAATTATGTCATCTCTGGAAGCTAAGCATCCGGGTGAATCAGAGTATTTACAAGCAGTAAAAGAAGTTCTCCTCTCCATCGAAGATATCTATAACCAGCATCCTGAATTCGAGAAAGTATCACTGATAGAACGTCTGGTAGAACCGGACCGTATCATTACTTTCCGTGTACCTTGGGTAGACGATAAAGGTAAAGTACAGGTAAACCTGGGTTACCGCGTTCAGTTTAACAACGCTATCGGCCCGTATAAAGGTGGTATCCGTTTCCATGCTTCAGTGAACCTTTCTATCCTGAAGTTCCTGGGATTCGAACAGACATTTAAGAATGCTCTTACTACGCTTCCTATGGGTGGTGGTAAAGGTGGTTCCGATTTCTCTCCGCGTGGAAAGAGCGATGCAGAAGTTATGCGTTTCTGCCAGGCTTTCATGCTGGAGTTGTGGCGTCATCTGGGTCCGGATATGGATGTTCCTGCCGGTGATATCGGTGTAGGTGGCCGCGAAGTAGGATATATGTTCGGTATGTACAAGAAACTGACTCACGAATTTACAGGTACCTTTACCGGTAAAGGTTTGGAATTCGGCGGTTCATTAATCCGTCCTGAAGCTACAGGATTCGGTGGCTTGTACTTCGTAAAGCACATGCTCGACAAGAAAGGTATCGACATAAAAGGCAAGACTGTTGCTATTTCCGGTTTCGGAAACGTAGCATGGGGAGCAGCTACCAAAGCTACTCAGCTGGGAGCTAAGGTTGTTACTATTTCCGGTCCTGACGGATATATCTATGATCCGGACGGAATCAGTGGCGAAAAGATTGACTACATGCTTGAGCTCCGTGCTTCGGGCAATGATATTGTTGCACCTTATGCAGAAAAATTCCCAAGCTCTACTTTCGTAGAAGGACGTCGTCCGTGGGAAGTTAAGGTAGATATCGCACTTCCATGTGCAACACAGAATGAATTGAACGGTGAAGATGCCAAACATCTGATTGACAACAACGTTCTCTGTGTAGGAGAAATTTCGAACATGGGTTGTACTCCTGAAGCAATCGATGCATTTATCGAACACAAACTGATGTATGCTCCGGGCAAGGCTGTCAACGCCGGTGGTGTAGCTACTTCAGGATTGGAAATGAGCCAGAATGCAATGCATTTAAGCTGGTCCGCTCAGGAAGTAGACGAAAAACTGCATCAGATTATGCATAACATCCACGAACAATGCGTGAAGTATGGAACCGAACCTGATGGTTACATCAACTATGTGAAAGGTGCAAACATCGCCGGTTTCATGAAAGTTGCACATGCCATGATGGCACAAGGCATTGTGTGATATATTCACTCTGTAAAAAAATAAGAATAGAAATCACATTTTTCTGTTTGCAAATTTTTATTTGTTATTTCTATTTCTTAATTTTACAATATATCTCGTTTAGTTGTATTTGTATTTTGTATTGTAGCTTGCGCTGCCTGCCTGAGAAGGTTCGGCAGCGTATTTTTTTTGTGCTTTCGGGTATACAAATTTCAAAAATGGCGTTAGTCTTATAAAAGTAAACCATAAAACTTAATGCCATGAAGTATTTGTCATCCGTTATCGTTTTTTTTCTGATGCTGACTAACTGTACGTCCGAATATCCATCCATCTCCCATTATACCCCGGTTTCCATTGTCGGAAATATAGCTACTCCGTTCTGCAACAAGATCTCCAGAAGCAGTGATAACAATTTCCTGAAAGACGGAAGCATAATCTCATTCTATAGCAAAGGAGGACTGTCTGCCGACAATCTCTTGCTGACGTACAACAGCGGACGATGGCATTCCTCTACCGAACTGCAATGGAATTCAGAGCCGACGGATGCATATGTTGCCGCCTATTATCCACAGATTTCGGAGCAGGAACCCTGTTTTTATGAAAACGACGGAAGCCTGAAGGATTTTTTATACAGTACCGCCAACATCAGCTACAGGAATCCCGTTGTTTTGCAATTCAGCCACCTGTTTTCACAACTTGTTTTTCAAGTAGCTCCCACACTGAATCGCCACTTGAAAAAAATCAGCTTCACTCCATCCATCTCGATTAACCGTATCGATTTCGGAAAGGCACAACCGATATATACTAACGAAAATACCCATACAACCACTTTTGCCAAGCAAGAAAACGGAATTTATACCCTGATTGTACCGCCTGCACCAGATATGTCGGTAGCTATCACATTAGAAACTTCAGACGGCAACTATACAGCACAACTCACCTCCTCCACTTTCCAACAAGGTTACCAATACAAATACAATCTGAAATCGGACAAGGAATGTGGAATAAGCACTGCCGAAGATTTCATCGCTTTTACCCATCTGATTAACGGCGAAAAATATGCAGACAGGACACTGGAAGAATTCGGTACCTCAGTAAATGGTATTATGGTATACTACCTGCTGAATGACATTCATTTTACCCCCGAAGACTGTTCACGTCTGCAAGCCATCGGTCACTATGACATGAAAGAGTATGATGACATGGGATTTAAAGACTGTCTGGACGGACAGCACTATACCCTATATGGCTTACAACTCTCTCCGAAAGAAAATATAAATTCGTATGCCCTGTTTTCCTTTGTCGATACAACCGGCATCGTCAAAGATCTGAATCTGGCAGACGCTTCATTCTCTAATAGCCACACCTGTAAATATGAAGCACTGCTTGTGGGCAGAAATAACGGAACAATAACCGGCTGCCACATCAAAGGCACAAACACATTCTCGGGAGTTTCGGCAGACCAGGCCGGCGGTATAGCCGGAATGAACAAAGGATATATAATCAACTGTTCGGCAGAAAACATCGACTTCATGCTTCCAAACGGTGGGGCCGCAGGAGTTTCCTTCAGCAATTTCGGAAAAATTCTGAACTGCTATACCAGCGGCTGCAATTTTCTCCATACCCCATCGGGAGCGGGTATCTGCTATACGATGGAGCCTAAGGGTGAAATGAAAAATTGCTACTCCTTTAAGGCCGCAGGATATTCACCAAAGAAAAAATTCGGTTCGCTTATCTATATGACCAACCACAGCATAATAGAATGTGGACTCTATTGCGACAACAATGTAAAAGCAATCTTCAGTGCCTATCAAACCAGCCCTAAAAAGATTTATAAATACGATGAAACAACCTTGCAAACAGATGATGGCACACCGGCTATAGACATACTCAACAACTGGATTGAAGACAATGCCTCGCTATACCCTCAGTGTACTTTCCAGAACTGGGTTACAGGAGATATGCCACCCATTATACTGCAACATCCATAGATTATGTTTTTTTTATACTCAACGACAATACGTATGCATAAAATGTTGTATTTTTGCCGCAAAATTTGTTCTCATGGAAAAAAATAAAAAATTAGTCATCGTTATAGCGGCACTGATTGTAGTTGTCGCTGGAGTTTCATTCTTAGCGTTTAACGAATTTCGCAAGAATAGAGAAATGACAGAAGTATTCGCCGTTGAAAAGGAAGAAATGGAAAACGAATATAGTACTTTTGCAACTCAATATGATGAGCTCCAGGTACAAATAAATAATGACTCCCTGCGCGAAAAACTGGAAAGTGAAAAGCTGAAGACACAGCGCTTGCTGGAGGAACTGCGACAAGTAAAAAGCAGTAACGCCGCAGAAATCATACGTCTGAAGAAAGAACTGAAAACAGTACGTGCCGTACTGAGAAGTTACGTCATGCAAATCGATTCACTGAACCGCCTGAACGCAGCTCTGATGGTAGAAAATCAGGAAGTCAAAAGTAAATATACAGCTGCTACCGCACAAATCAATACGCTTGCAGCAGAGAAAAAGAACTTGAATGAACAGGTATCATTAGCCGCACAGCTCGATGCAACGAATATCTATGCACTTCCGATGAACAAGCGAGGCAAGAAAGCCCGTAAGGTAAAAGACGTGAAGAAAATAGCTATTTCGTTTACTATTGTCAAAAACATTACTGCCAAAACTGGAAACAAAACCATTTATGTGCGTATTGCTAAGCCGAATAATGAAATCTTGTCAAAGGGTAATACGACCTTCCAGTACGAAGACCGCCAGATTACTTATTCAATAAAGAAATACATTGAATATACAGGTGAAGAACAGAGTGTTACTGTATACTGGGATGTGGAAGAATTCCTTCCTTCGGGAACATATACCGTTTATATCTTTGCCGACGGCAATATGATTGGTCAAAACTCATTTGAAATGGAATAATATTTTTATGAGAAAAAATCCGATTTATTTCATACTAAGCCTGATACTTACTACTGCATTCTTTTCATCATGCGGAGAAGACCGCTCGGGTGAGTATTATGCCTTGATTGGAAGCAAAACATGGATATACGAAACCATGCAACAGAACTACTTGTTCTATGAAGATCTCCCGGCAGAAGAGGATCTTGACTTTTTCGACAAGCCTGCCGATTTTCTGGAATCGGTTGCTTCGGATAAAGACAAGAAGAATGGTGTGACCTTCTCACATGTTGACTCCGTAAAAACGACACGTGTACAAAGCAACTATCCGACCTATGGGATTGAAGGAACGCTTGTCCGTGGTACTGATGGCGACTATTATTATACAATTTTATATGTACAGTCTGAATCACCAGCCAGTGAAGCCGGATTGCAACGTGGAGATCATATCTGTACGGTCAATGGTATAAAACTTAGCAGCAGTAATTATACCGAATACATTCAGGCTCCGACCAAGACCTATACATATCGGATTGCTCGAAAAGGCAGCAATGCTACTCCTGACACACTGGAAGTTGCAATGCCTCAACCACGTATCATTGAAGAACCGAGTGTCTTTCTTACCCGAAACCTTACGACTTCTAATGGCAAGAAAGTATTTTATATCATGTATAACAGCTTCGAGGTTACTGAAGAGGCTGACCTGATTGCAAAATTTGCAGAAGGACTTGCGACTTCGCCCAACGATATTGTTCTGGATTTGAGATACAATCCGGGAGGATATGTTTCGACGGCTCTCTTGCTAAGTACCATACTTGCTCCGTCCAATGCCATGGGACAGAATTGTTTTAATCTGATTTACAATGATAAATTGGACAAAGTGGAAAGTTATGCATTCGACCCTGCCCTACTGCAAGGAATCTCCAATGCATCGTATGACCATCTGTATATCCTGACAACAGGAAATACAGCCTCTGCTTCCGAAATTGTCATCAATTGCCTGCGCCCATACGTAGGTGAAAAACTGCTTCAGGTTGGAGAAAATACATTTGGAAAGAACGTGGCCCAAAGCCTGTTCACAAATGCTTCTTATCCACAACTGGAATTCTGGCTGACAACCGCATACATAAGTAATTCTCAAAATTATTATGATTATTATACAGACGGCTTAAAACCGGATTACGAACTAAGTGAGGACGTAGAAGGATATCTGGGAGAATTAGGTACTGAACAAGATACACTAATGAATGCCGTATTACAGCATATAGAGAACGGAACTTTCCCTTCTACAGAAACCCCGGATACGGAAACGCCTCAAGAACAACCGGCTGCCAGCCGCTGGTTCGGTATCAACCGTACTCCACAAGTGATATACAACTCGATAGCCGATAAACCTAAATGCTCTAAAATAACCAATTTTTAATCAAAATCAACCGGATAAGCTAAAAAAGCCAAAAAGGTATAAATACATTTTCCTTTTCAACCTTTTTACTTGGTGAATTGTTTATATTATAATACATTTGCAATGTTGCATAAGCAACTAAACACTAAAGTATAATCGGTAATGAAAAGAGTTTTAAGTTTCATTTTATTGTTCGGGCTGGCTCTAAGCGGTTATGCCCAACGTATCCTAAATCTGGACAGTTGTCGTGCATTAGCTCTCTCGAACAACAAAGAACTACGCATTGCGCAAGAAAAAATAAATGCTGCACACTATCAGCAAAAAGCGGCATTCACCAACTTCCTGCCCAAGATAGATGTATCGGGAAGTTACATGCGTACGCAAAAAGAAATATCCCTATTGAACGACGACCAGAAACAAGTCATCGGTAATATGGGTACCAGCGTAGGAAACGAATTACAGCAATTCGGACAGGAACTGCAACAGCTCGCCGTGCAACATCCGGAATTTCTGCCTCTTCTTACCCCGTTGAACAATGCCATGGGCAAAATACCCGGTGCACTCAACCAAGCCGGTCAAAGTATCCTCGATGCATTCCGTACCGATACCAGAAATCTATATGTAGGAGCAGCTACTCTTACCCAACCTATTTTCATGGGAGGAAAAATCATAGCATACAATAAAATAACCAAGTATGCGGAGCAACTGGCACAATCGCAACATGCTACAGGAATGCAGGATGTAATATTAAGTACCGATCAGGCTTATTGGCAAGTAATTTCGCTGGTGAACAAAAAGAAACTGGCTGAAAGTTTCCTGAAACTTGTACAAAAATTAGACTCAGATGTAAGCAAAATGGTTGCAGAAGGCGTAGCGACCACAGCCGACGAACTTAGTGTAAAGGTAAAGGTAAATGAGGCGGAAATGACTCTGACTCAAGTAGAAGACGGACTAAGTCTCTCGAAGATGGTACTCTGCCAACTCTGTGGCATTCCATTAAACACAGACATACGTCTGGCAGATGAAAGCATGGAAAACCTTACCTTGCCCGACATGTATACAGAAAGTAATGTCAACACAGCCTTCGCCAACCGGCAAGAGTTGAAATCGCTGGAACTTGCAGAAAAGATTTACCGCCAGAAAATAAATGTCACGCGTGCCGAATTTCTTCCCTCTATCGGACTGACAGCCAACTATCTGTTCACCAATCCGGCACTTGTCAACGGATTTGAAAATAAATTCAGAGGCATGTGGGGAATCGGTGTCGTAGTAAAAATACCAGTATTCCACTGGGGAGAAGGAATCTATAAGGTGAAAGCAGCCAGAGCAGAAGCCAACATAGCGCGTTACCAACTGGAGGATGTAAAGGAAAAAGTAGAACTGCAAGTCACACAAAGTTCATATAAAGTGAATGAAGCAGTCAAACGACTGAGTATGGCAGAAAAGAATATGGAAAAAGCCGAAGAAAACCTTCGATATGCAAATCTGGGCTTTAAAGAAGGAGTCATTCCAACCAGCAATGTACTCGAAGCACAAACAGCCTGGCTTTCGGCACAATCAGGAAAAATCGACGCACAAATCGATTTGAAAATGAGTGAAATATATTTGAACAAATCAATGGGAACATTAAAATAACAAACCAATATGACCGAAAAATCTCAACGCAGCAATATCATGCTGGCATTCTTTACACTTGCAGCAGTAGTTGTTATTGTAAGCATTATCGGGTTCTTTACCCTCGGAAAAGGTCCTGAAATTATTCAGGGACAAGCAGAAGCTACCGAATATCGTGTGTCAAGCAAGGTACCGGGGCGTATCCTTAAATTTCTGGTCGACGAAGGAGATAAGGTAAAAGCAGGAGATACGCTTGCCATACTTGAAGCTCCGGATGTTCAGGCCAAATTGTCACAAGCCCAGGCTGCCGAAGAGGCCGCACAAGCTCTGAACGAAAAAGCTATACGTGGTACTCGTTCCGAACAACTTCAGGCTGCCTTCGAAATGTGGCAAAAGGCAAAAGCCGGACTGGAGATAGCTGAGAAATCGTACAAGCGTGTCAACCGCCTATATGAAGAAGGTGTCATGTCGGCACAGAAACGTGACGAAGCCAAAGCACAATATGATGCAATGGCAGCAACCGAACGAGCTGCAAATGCACAATATACCATGGCCAAGAACGGTGCCCAGCGTGAAGACAAAGCAATGGCAGCCGCTCAGGTAGAACGTGCAAAGGGAGCTGTTGCCGAAGTCACATCTTATATCAATGAAACTTATCTTATAGCTTCTGCCGATGGAGAAGTAACAGAAATATTCCCGAAAGTGGGAGAACTGGTAGGTACAGGTGCTCCTATCATGAACGTTGCCCAGATGAATGATATGTGGGTTACCTTCAATGTACGAGAGGACTTTCTGAAAGACTTTACCGTAGGTGGCGAAATCAGTGCCTATGTTCCGGCTCTGGAAAAGAACGTAACATTCAAGGTCACTTATATGAAAGACTTAGGAACTTATGCTGCCTGGAAAGCTACCAAGACAACCGGACAGTTCGACCTGAAAACATTTGAAGTAAAAGCTAAACCTGTACAACCGGTAGAGAACTTACGCCCAGGTATGTCGGCAATCATCGAAAAATAACAAACTGTCATGTCAATAACTATCCATAAACGCCTGTTACAGATTGCAAAACGAGAAGTGATGCGCATTGCAACCAAACCAATGTATCTGTTCTGCATGGTTATAGCTCCGATATTCAGCTACATTTTCTTCACCACACTGATGAGCAACGGACTACCTACTAACCTGCCGGCAGGTGTAGTGGATTTAGACAACACATCGACAACCCGTACCATCATACGCAATCTGGATGCGTTTCAGCAAACTCAAATCGTTGCTCACTACAACAGCTTCAATGATGCCAGGGAAGCCATCCAGCGCGGAGAGATTTATTCGTTCTATTACATACCTCAAGGAACAACGGAAAAAGCGATTGCAGGCAGACAGCCTAAGGTTTCTTTTTATACCAACTATTCGTACCTGATAGCAGGTTCTCTACTGTATCGGGATCAACGAACCATGAGCGAACTGGCTTCGGCAGCTATCGGACAAAGTACTTTACTGGCAAAAGGAGCTACCGAAGATCAGGCTATGGCATTCCTGCAACCGATTGTAATAGATACCCATGCACTCAACAACCCGTGGCTGAACTATTCTGTTTATCTGTGTAATACTCTCTGCCCGGGAATATTGATGTTATTGATTTTTCTGGTCACCGTATACACGATAGGGACAGAGATAAAAGAGAATACAGCTAAAGAATTAATGCAGATGGCAGACAATTCCATTGTAACGGCACTGGCAGGAAAGCTATTGCCCCAAACCATTATTTTCTTCATCATCGCCGTATTTTATAACGTATACCTTTATGGATTTCTGCACTACCCATGCAACAGCGGTATATTCCCTATGCTTCTGGCAGGGCTTCTGCTTGTACTTGCCTCACAAGCTGTAGGAATATTCTTTTTCGGTTTATTCGGTTCTCTTCGTCTGGCACTCAGTGCAGCATCTCTTTGGGGAGTCATTTCATTTTCCATTTCCGGGTTCACCTATCCGGTTATGGCAATGCACCCGACGCTTCAGGCACTCTGTGTACTATTCCCTTTGAGGCATTACTTCCTGTTATATGCCAATCTTGCACTCAACGGTTATCCGCTCATTTATGCATGGCACTCCGTGGTAGCATTACTGATATTCATATTGCTTCCATTTTTCGTACTCAAAAAATTGCGTACGGTCATGTTACACTATACCTATATTCCTTAAAAGTTTGATTTATGGAAAGATATTCATTCCGACATACGATACAACAAGGACTGAACGGATTGTTCTACATCTTCAGGAAAGAGTTGAAAGCTACCATAAAAGATCAGGGAGTCCTGATTTTCTTTCTACTGGTTCCATTGGCTTATCCATTAGTATATGCCTTTATCTACACCAATGAAGTCGTCCGGGAAGTTCCTACCGCAGTAGTGGATGCAAGCAACAGCACCCTCAGCAGAAAATACATACGTATGGTAGACGGCAGCCCTGATGTACGCATACAATCTTACTGCGCCGATATGGAGGAAGCCAAACTTCTTGTAAAAGAACAAAAGGTATACGGCGTTATTTACATACCAGAAAGCTTTAGCCGCGACATAGCCGAAGGGAAGCAGACACATGTAAGCATTTACTGCGACATGAGCGGTATGCTATATTATAAAGCCATCCTAATGGCAAATACCGAAACGTCCCTGAAGATGAATAAAGCTATTCAAATAAAACGCTTAGGGAATACCACTAACCGGCAAGATGAAGTCAGCACCACTCCCATAGAGTACGAATCTGTATCTCTTTTTAATCCACAAGATGGATTTGCCAGTTTTCTGATTCCAGCCGTACTGATGCTTATCATACAACAAACCCTCTTACTGGGAATCGGACTTTCGGCTGGTACTGCACGTGAGAACAATCGTTTTCGCGATCTTGTACCTATCAGCCGGCAATATCAGGGAACTTTACGCATAGTAATGGGAAAATCATTGGCATATCTGATGATTTATGCAGTAATGTCAGCATATATTCTTTGCCTTGTTCCCAAGCTGTTCAGTCTGGTACAACTGGCCCAGCCTGCTACACTGTTCTGGTTTACATTGCCATATCTGCTGGCATGCATCTTCTTTGCCATGACATGTTCTATCTTTATCCATCACAGAGAGTCGTGCATGCTGATTTTCGTATTTACATCCGTACCACTGCTATTCATATCGGGAATATCATGGCCGGGAGCAGCCGTACCTAAGTTTTGGGAAGTCTTCTCCTGGATTTTCCCTTCCACTTTCGGAATAAACGGTTATGTACACATCAATACAATGGGAGCAACGCTACACGATACCTTACCTCAAATCAGAGCGCTATGGATACAAGCAGTTGTCTACTTCCTCACAACCTGTCTAGTATACCGGCATCAGATTATGCTAAGCCGCAAGCATGCCATAGACCGCCTGAAAACTTACAGAAAGAAAAAACGCCTGCAAGCAAATTAAGACTTAGAGGTAAGAAAAGAGCTTCTCATACAATCAGCCCTGCCCCAGCATGTCCCCAATTAATAGTCATGCAAGCTTTCTATATAGCTGTACAACTTTTTATAGAAGGCATGCTTGGTCAGTGTAGATGCATCTCCCAATATAATCAGTTTCATACGGGCACGAGTAATAGCAACATTCATACGGCGCAAGTCGTTCAGGAAACCAATCTGCCCTTCTTCGTTGGCACGAACTAAACTGATGAGAATGACATCCCGTTCCTGCCCCTGAAAGCCATCGACCGTATTGATGGTTATCGCCTGCCTGTAAGGTTTGAAGAAAGCATCATTCCGCACAAGCCGACGCAGATATTGCACCTGAGCTTTATAAGGAGAAATCAAACCAACGTCGATACGCTCACTGAGAAACCGCTCCCGACCAATCTTGGTAATATATTCCTTCAACTGAGCAATCGACAATTCCGCTTCCGGCTTATTAATACGTCCATAATTCTCACCAACAAACTCCTCATTGCAATCCATACCTTCAGTATTTATCCACTCAATCGGAGTATCAAAATCAAGAATACTACGATACTTCACCTCGGGAGCAGACTGCAACATTCCTCCGTAGAACCATTCGGACGAAAAACGCATGATGTCATCATTCATTCGATACTGAAGTTTCAAAAGAGAAACCGTTTCCGGCTTGTTTTTTACAATAGCCTGCATGAGCGTATGTCCCAATCCGGCACGAAGAGCTTCCGGTGCCTTCACCGTAGGAGGAAGCTGACAATGGTCACCCGCCAGAATAACACGGTCTGCCTTACGTATGGCAATCCAGCATGCCGGTTCCAAAGCCTGTGCAGCCTCATCAATAAACAATGTACCGAACTTCTGTCCCATCAACAGACGATTGGCACTGCCTACCAATGTACAGGCAATAACACGAGCCTCAGCAAACAATGATTCATTGATACGTATTTCCAGCTCTGTAGCACGATCTTTCAGCGAATTTATCTTTTGACGGACAGCCTCCCGGTCTGCCCCCTTCCGGCTTCGGGCATAAAGTTCACGTATAGCCTTGCGCATGCTCCACAACTGTGGATAATCCGGATGCGACTCAAACCGGCGTTCGTAAGTAAAGGAAAGCATCTTGTCGTTTACCCGACTCGGATTTCCGATACGCAATACGCTTACACCACGATCAACGAGCTTTTCACTGATCCAGTCGACTGCCATATTACTCTGGGCACACACCAGTACCTGATTTTCACGATGCAACGTTTCGTAAACAGCTTCTACCAGTGTCGTCGTCTTTCCTGTTCCGGGAGGCCCGTGTACGATTGCCACATCTTTGGCATGAAGTACTTTATTCACAGCTTCTTCCTGTGTACGGTTTAGCCACGGAAAACGTACCGGCTGAAACGAAAAAGTAGCAACAGGCTGCGTACCATGAAATATATCGCGCAGTTCCGCCAAACGACTGTTCTTAGCTGTAAGTACCTGTTTCAACGCTTCGAACATCAGACGATAACTGGTTTCATCGAAATATAACTGTACCCCCAGCACCTCCTTACTCTGCAAGGCAAGCAAGGCATCTACAGAAGGAAGAATCACTACCATACGGTCCTCATCCACATAGTTCACCGTCGCCACAAAGTTCAGGTAATTCAACTTTCCGGAAATATCCTGAGTGAAAAAGCATACCGGACGACCATATTCAAACTGATGTTCGATTTCTTTATCCTCACGTCGTTCCACCTCTACAACCAGCTGATTAAGGGCATTGTAATAATTCCGTCCCAAATTCAATGGATACCAGCACATGCCACGCTTAATCTTCCGTCCTATCCCCATCAGCTCAGTCTGCTGCTTGAACTGTTCCTTTTCATATTCATACTCCAGCTGCAACAACTCATACTGATGCTGCAAATAAAGCACCGGAGACTTAATGTTCGGATTTTCTTTCATAACCTAATACACTTATTCTTTCTCACCCTCGGCCAACATCTGAGCACGCGATTTACTTTGCGTTACAACGTATACACCGATAAATATCAATACAGCAGCCAGCGCCTTTTCCCAGCCGAATATTCCCATACCCAGAAAGACCGAAACGGCTGTTCCTACTATAGGCTGCACATAATTATACATGCTGACTACTGTCGGACGAAGCGTCTTCTGCCCTACCAGTATCAGTATATAAGCAAAGAATGTACCAAACAGAACGACATACCCCACTTCCATCCATACGGCAACAGGAAATGTCATAGTCATCATCATCGAAAAATCACGATACGAAAACGGAATAAAGCAAATAGCCGCATACGTAAACATCCATTTCATCAGAGTAAATACATTATACCGTGAAATAAGCTTCTTGAAAATAGTCAGATAGCACGCAAAACTTATCTGCGCCGTAATACATAAAGCATCTCCCAAAATACTTCCTCCACCTTCTACAGCAGCTCCACCCCGATTACTCAATATCAGCATCAATGCCCCGATAGAACCGAGAAAGATACCCGTCACCTTTTTCGGCGTAACCGGTTCCTTCAGAAAAAGCGCAGCCAGAATCATGGTTACAATAGGCATTGTAGTAGTCACAATGGAAGCATCAATCGGTGAGGTCAGCGACAAACCGAATGTGAAGCAGCCCTGATTACATACAATTCCCAGCAAACCAGCAAAGAAAAGCAACATCAAGTCGCGTGAAGACACCTTTTCCCTGGGAGCAAAAAATGAAGCTATCCAGAAACAAACTGCCCCTCCTATCATACGCATAGTGGCAAGAGAAAGACCGGTTATACCAGCCTCCATAGCCGCTTTGCCCATGGGTGACATCAATCCCCACATAGCAGCAGCTCCCAGTAAAGCTGCATGCGCCTTAACAATTCTAACATTCATACTTTCAATCTTGAAATTTTTATTTTGCAAAGGTAAGAGTTCTTCGAAAAAAGAGCGTTGAAAACATTGATTTATTCCAATATTATGCGTACTTTTGTTTAGAGGCTATAAAAATAATGCAACCATGAAGAAGCAAGCTGACTATATTAAACGTATTGAGATTAAAGGCCTATGGGGAAGAAAGAATATTTCATGGGACTTGCGTGCTGATGTGAACATCTTAAGTGGTATAAACGGTATCGGCAAAAGTACGATTCTAAACAATTCAGTGCGTTACCTCAACGAACTGGAAGGACATGCACTGACCAATGGCATACAGCCCGGCGTTTCTTTTATTTTTTCACCCGAAGATGCCAACTTCATCCGCTTTGACGTCATTCGCAGTTTCGACCGTCCGCTGATAAACTCCGGACTATTAGAAAAAATAGGAAATGCAAATGTAAAGACAGAATTAGACTGGCAGTTGTATCAGTTACAGCGCCGATATCTCGATTATCAGGTAAATATCGGAAACCGGATTATCGAACTGCTTACCAGTGGAGTCGCAGAGAATCAGGCCCGAGCAGCTGACGTTTCACGTCCCAAGACCAAATTTCAAGACTTGATTGATGACCTGTTCAGCGAAACAGGAAAAAAGATAAACCGCAAAAGCAATGAAATCTTATTCGAACAGGACGGCGATATACTGACTCCGTACCAACTTTCATCCGGAGAGAAACAAATGCTTGTTATCCTGCTGACCGTACTGGTACAAGACAACCAGCCGTTCGCCTTGTTTATGGATGAACCTGAAATTTCATTGCACGTAGAATGGCAGCAACGACTCATTTCACTGATTCGAAGCCTGAATCCAAACGTACAAATCATACTTACCACTCATTCACCTGCCCTCATCATGAACGGCTGGCTGGATGCTGTAACAGAAGTAAGTGATATAACAACTCGTTAAAATAATTACGGCTATGGGAAAAAGACTTACCGAAAACCTTTCTTCACTCTATATTGGAGCAGCCAATAGTCTGAAGCCAAAGCAAGCACGAAGAAAAATCGTTGCTTATGTAGAAAGTTATGACGATATATCTTTCTGGCGTTCCCTTCTGGCCGAATATGAAAACGAAAAACGTTACTTCGAAGTCATGCTTCCCTCACGCAGTTCCCTTGCGAAAGGGAAAAAGAGCGTTCTGATGAACGAACTGGGAAGCCGTCTGGGCGAAAATATGATAGCCTGCGTAGACAGTGATTACGATTACCTGCTTCAGGGACGAACACAAACCTCACGTTATATCATCAACAGCCCTTATGTGTTACAAACTTATGCATACGCCATCGAAAACTACCACTGTTATGCCGAAGGATTACACGAAGTATGCGTAACAGCAACACTGAACGACCATAAACTGATTGATTTTCCAGCTTTCATGAAGTTGTATTCAGAAATAGCCTATCCCCTTTTCGTCTGGTCGGTATGGTTCTACCGCCAGCATAATTTATCGGAGTTCTCACTGCTGGACTTCTGCTCTTTTGTAAAACTGGATCAGGTCAGTACCCACCATCCGGAAAGAAGCCTTGAAATCATGTCAAAAAAGGTCAACCGTAAACTCCACGAGCTGGAGAAACGTCATGCAGATGCCCTCGAAGAAATAGAAGATATGAAAAAAGAATTCCGCACATTAGGCGTTTATCCGGACAATACATACATGTTCATTCAGGGGCATCACATCATGGATAACGTAGTGTTACGATTGCTGGTTCCGGTATGCACGGTATTGCGTCGCGAACGCGAGCAACAAATACACGATCTGGCCCTACACGATGTACAGCTTCATAATGAACTTACAGCCTATCAGCGGAGCCAGATTGATGTAGAAGTGGTAATCCGTAAAAATCCCCATTACCAGTCATCTCCTCTTTACAAAAAGATTCAGCAAGATATAGAGAACTTCCTGAAACTTGCCAAATAGATTGTCTGTAATCTTTATATCTCATATCCGAATCTGAATAATCCTGCCCAAGCAAACATACGGCTGTTTTTTATCAGATGCAAGGCCGGCTGTATATACATGTTCTTCAAGCAACACATTTTACATGTCAGCTCACTGGCCCATTCGTGCCCTGTGGTATAATCTGCATAGTCGGCAAACATACCGGCTTCCAGCCTTCCGTAATGTGCAACCAGTCCCCCGCCTGCATAACTCCGGCAGCCTGTTTTTGCCGTAGGGTTAACAGAATACTGAACCAACAGATGCCAATGGTCAAACACCTTCTGTTCCGCATAGCCCCACACTACCGCATTCCACCCTTTCTTTTCTTCCGTTTCTTCTGTTCCTTCCGCATAACAAGCAGACAACCCGTTACGTAAAGCAAACCCCATATAATAACCGCTACCATTATTCTGATAATTAACCGTTGATATACCTAATATCCCATCACTTCCGGGACAGAAACGAAACACATTCTCACGCCCTGCAAACATTCTGTAACCGGTTCCATTGTAAACAGAAGCTTCAACTCCCCAATATTCACCCTGCCATTTATAATCTACTCCAACCGAAGCTACCGGATAGTTCGCTATCGGATAATCAGCCGACAGAGTAGGAAAAATACCGCAGGAACTATTGGTAAACAAAGAAATACAGGAAGAAGTAAAGTAATCTTCATTCAGATTACGTATTCCTACAAAGACTGCCGATTTTCCTGCCTGCCATCTTACCCCCAGTACAGCCAACGCCAAAGGAATATTTTCCGCCTCAACACTCGAAAATCCCTGCCAGTCGTCAAGCAACGGAGTTTCACTGGTTCCTGCCACACTGATTGAAGCAGCTTCCACTCCAATATTTTTATTTAGAGCTACAGATACATCTGCACGTAACAGATTCACCCATTTAACCTTCGTCCGAAAATCAGTCTGCAACTCCGACAAATAAGACAAGCCAACATCCTGTGCCATAATGCGATGGTTACACAAAGTAACCACCGCAACGATGACACATACAACCATTATCTTCTGCATCATTGTTTATAACCATTTTATAAATCGTTTGATATACCAGTTTTTTACAAGCTGAGTCAGTATACAATAAGAAAGCAAGATGCCAATAAGCCATGGGAAATAACTCAACGGCAAAGGCTCCAGACCGATGGAACTTCCAAAAGGCGTAAACGGAATGATGATGCCAATAGCCATAATCAGGAAAGTCAGACCGGTAACCTGCCAGGATGCACAGCTCTGTATGAACGGAATTTTCCGTGTACGAATCATGTGTACAATCAAGGTTTGCGAAAGCAGTCCTTCGATGAACCATCCCGACTGGAAGAGTGTCTGGTGTTCCAGTGAATGACAACCAAAGACATACCACATCACCAGATACGTCACAATATCGAAAACCGAACTGATCGGACCGATAAAGATCATGAACCGGCTCAAATCGGATGCATCCCACTTACGCGGCTTGCGCAGATACTCGGCATCCATACGGTCGAACGGAATGGTAGTCTGCGAAATATCATACAACAGATTCTGTATAAGCAAGTGAATAGGCAACATGGGCAGGAAGGGCAAGAAAGCACTGGCAGCCATAACACTGAACATATTTCCGAAATTGGAGCTTGCCGTCATCTTGATATACTTCGTGATATTTCCAAACGTCTTGCGGCCTTCCAGTACACCATCTTCCAGCACCATCAAATCCTTTTCCAGTAGAATAATGTCCGCACTCTCTTTTGCAATATCTACAGCCGAATCGACAGAGATACCAATATCCGACTGACGCAACGCCGATGCATCATTAATGCCGTCGCCTAAAAAGCCAACCGTATTCTGCTGATCCTGCAAGATGGAAATAATCTGCGTCTTCTGAATTGGAGTCAGCTTGGAGAAAACCGTCGTTCCACGGACAGCCTTATGCTGTTCTTCGTCACTCATTGCAGCCAGTTCCGGTCCGGTAAGCGCATTTCCCGTTTCAATGCCCACCTGACGGGCGATAGTACGTACCACGGCATCGTTGTCTCCCGACAAGATTTTTACCTCAATACCATGCTCGTGCAACTGCCGGATGGCACTTGCCGCCGACTGCTTAGGAGGATCGAGAAACGCCAGATACCCGATAAGCACCATTTCGTTCTCATCCTTCACACAGAAATTACATTCCTTGTCCAGATAACTCTTCTGCGCCACGGCAATGACCCGCATTCCCTGCTTGTTCATCTGCTCACTGATTTCCTTTGCCTTCTGTTTAAGTTCGGGCATAAAAGGCTGCACCTTCCCCTCAAATTCAGCATACGAACAAATTTCGAGCATTTCCTCTACCGCTCCCTTGGTGATAATCTGCCGTTTACCCTGTTTATCTTCCACCACAACCGACATACGCCGGCGAGTAAAATCGAACGGAATTTCATCGACTTTCTTGTAATTATCCTTCAAGTGTTCCAGATCAAGCTCCTTTACATGCGAAAGAATGGCCTTGTCCATCAGATTCTTCAAACCCGTCTGAAAGAAACTGTTAAAGTACGCGTGGCGTAGAATGCGCTTGTCGTTGTCGCTTGAGCCATCGGCGTTGATGTATTTTTCCAATACAATCTGATCGCATGTCAGCGTACCCGTCTTGTCGGTACACAGAATATTCATGGCACCGAAATTCTGAATCGCATTCAAATCCTTCACTATCGTTTTTTTCTTCGACATAGCCACCGCCCCTTTCGACAAATTGGCTGTCACAATCATCGGAAGCATCTCCGGAGTCAGTCCGACAGCCACCGATACCGCAAAGATAAAAGCCTCCAGCCAGTCGCCTTTTGTCAGTCCGTTTACCAGAAAAACAAAGGGAATCATGACCAGCATGAAACGGATCAGCAGGAAACTCACCTTACTGATGCCCTTGTCGAAAGCCGTTGCCGCCCGGTGTCCGATAATCCCTTTGGCAATCGTTCCCAGGTAAGTATTGTTTCCCGTAGCAAAGACAATTCCAGCAGCCGAACCGCTTACCACATTCGAACCCATAAAGCAAATGTTGTCCAGCTCTACCACACTGCCCTTACTATACTTATCACCTTTCGGCACCGGACACTTTTCTATGGGATCCGACTCTCCGGTAAGCGAAGACTGGCTGACAAACAAATCCTTTGCCTCAACGATACGGATATCCGCCGGAATCATGTCACCGGCAGCTATCATCACAATATCTCCGGGAACCAGTTCGGCAATGCTGATTTCTTCGTCGTGACTTCCGGCACGCTTCACGTAACACGTATTGGTCACCATCTTCAGCAACGCTTCACTCGACATATTTGCCTTCCACTCCTGACGAAAACGGAGAATAGCACTGCACACCACCATCACGGAAATGATGATGATAGCCGTCCAATCCTGTTCCCCCGGATCGGCAAGCAAAACATCCAGCACAAACGATATAATGACCAAAAGAGTCAGCACACCGATAAACGGATTAATAAACGTCTTGATAAAAGTAGAAACCGGATTTTTCTTCTTCTCATGTTCCACCTCATTTTTGCCATAAAGCGACTGTCTTTCTTCAACCTCCTCAACGCTTATTCCCATCGGAGTAGTTTGAAAATAACTGAATACAGAGCCAAGTGGCTGAGCTGCCGCCAAAAATACCTTCTCGGCATTAAAAGCGAACTGTGTCTTACTCTTCTTGTTCTTCCACATTGTCATACTTCGTTTACAAGTTACTACTATGTATCTTTTTCACGCTGCAAAAGTAGAGAAGACACAGCAACAAGACAGTTAGAAAACAATTAGAGTGGCATTAGAAAACTATTAGAATTTTTCTATGAGTTTTCTAATGCCACTCTATCTATAGCCGTACCCAAGGCCGAAAAGACCTATATATGCGGAAGTTCAATGACGAAAGTCGTTCCCTTGCCCTGCTCCGAATGTACACTGATATTTCCCTGATGCAGATGAATAATCTTCTGCGACAGCGTCATGCCGATACCATGTCCTTCCGCCATCTTTTCCTGCTCCCCTCTATAGAACAGGGTAAACAGATGCTGCTTGTCGGCTTCCGACATTCCGATGCCCGCATCCGACAAACGTACGATGGTCCACTTGTCCCAATAAGAAATCTGGATAAACGAAGACTTGTCGGCAGAATACTTACAGTTATTTTCAATCAGGTTCGAGAAAGCAATATTCAGCAGATACAGATTCCCTTTCACCGTAATCAGACGATCATCCTCCGCCTCCTCCTGTTCGAACAGCAAATCGATGTGATAATCCGGATGAGCACGCAAAATAAACTCCCGAGCGTCCAGCAACAATTCGTCCAGCCGGATTTCCTGCATCTTGATATGCTCCTTCTGATAGTCGGCTTTCGCCAGATTCAACAAGCCGTCTATCAGCTTCGTCATTCTGCGAGCATCGAGCAACACGTTCTGCATTGCCTGCCTGTACTGCTCCCCGCTCCGTTCCTTCTGCAACGACAAATCCAGCTCTGCTATCAAGGCTGCCAGCGGCGTACGCAGTTCGTGCGACACATTGCTGACAAACATCTTCTGCGAGTTGAACGATACCTCCAACCGTTCCAATAAAGCATTGAAAGCCGTACTCAGTTCTCCCAGTTCATCTTTTTCATTTTTCACAGGAAGCCGCCGGTTAATGTGCAATGCCGTAATCGTTTCTGCCTCTCTCACGATATCGCGAATCGGTTTCAGCGACGCACGGGCAAGGAAATAGCCTGCCGCAAACAATAACGACAATCCGACAACGAATAAGACAATTAAGGTTTTCTGCAACTCCAGCAAATTATCGTAGCCATACCCGTCGTAAGCAGCAGCCGTTACAATGTAGTCTTTTCCTCCGAACGAATAACGTATTCCCACAGCCTGATACTTGCCAATATAGAACTCCATATCTTTTTCCTTCAGAATACGGTCTATCATGGCACGGTCTTCCTTGATAATATCGTTCTGTACCGCATCGTGATAAAGCATCTGGAAGTCGGCCGAATAGACAGCCACTTCCACCTCGTTGATAAACTTCTTGTTGTTCAGATAAATAGACTGCATGGTCTGCGCATCGACCTGATTCTGAAGAAACAAATGTGCCTTTGTAATAGCCTCACTCTTCAGGTCATGGAAAAACGTCTTGCTGCGTGTATGTTCGCTTACCAGATAAATCAATACCATGCACAGCAGAAAAACGGCTGCCGTAACGCACGTATTCTGTAAAGTCAGTTTCGTCTTTATTTTCATAACTTATCCGTTAAAATGAAACCGATACCGGGTTTCGTATGAATGAGCTTGACATCAAACTCCTTGTCGATCTTCTTTCGCAGGTAATTGATATACACATCGATGAAATTCGTTCCGGTATCGAAATGTGTATTCCATACCTTTTCGGCAATCTCTACGCGACTGATTACTTTCTCTGCGTTTTCAACCATATACAGCAACAGGTTGTATTCTTTCGGCGACAGCTTTATCGCTTTCCCCTGTCGTTTCACTTCCCTGAGATTCAGATTGATTGTCAAGTCGGCATACTCAATCTGTTCAGGCGTATCGGCTACGACTTCCTTATTTCGTTTCAGCAGTACCCTTACACGTGCCGTCAGTTCCCGGAAATCGAACGGCTTCGTCATATAGTCATCTGCTCCCGCATCGAAACCATCCAGCTTATCATCGGTAGACCCCAAAGCGGTCAGCATCAGAATAGGCACCTTTTCGTTCAGGCGGCGAATCTCCTTGCAAAGCTCGAATCCGTCCATCTTCGGCAAGATAATGTCCGAAATAACCAACTGAAAAGAATAAGCCTGAAAAAGACGCAGCCCCATAGCCCCGTCGTATGCCACCATTGTCTGGTAACCATTTTCTTCCAGTCCGGCTTTCAGCAGGTCGGCCACTCGCTTTTCGTCTTCTACAATCAGTATCGTCTGCATATTTTCTGAATTTACCTAATGATATTATTTACCTGCGACTACAGATAACAACGCATATCCCCGCCAAATAGTTGACAGGTTTACAAATGTAATGAAATTATTTTATCTGCAAAGACATTTATTCTACACTATTGAGAGAGTCAGAAGAACCGTATGTAACCCATCGAACGCTGGTGACGTTTTTAAAAGACATGCCGACAAATGCGGAAAAACGTCCCGACGTTTTCTGAAAATTTGTACAAACGTTTTTGTTTTTTGTACAAAAAACAAAACGGTTTTGCAGGGGCTTGAAAAGGTATTTGCGGAAATAAGAATTAAAAGAAAAGCACGTTTCTGTTACAAGCAGGACGAAGACAAAAAAAGAGCCTGCCCCGATGATGAACATCAATCAGCGGGACAGGCTCTGCATATCTCAAGAATTACTTTTCAGGAGTATTTGCCAGTGTGGCAGTCAGGAAGTCGTAGAACTTGGCTACTGAAGGAATGTTGCAACGTTCCTCCGGAGTATGCGGACACTGCAAGGTAGGACCGAACGAAATCATATCGAGTCCCGGAACAACAGCTCCGATAATACCACACTCCAGTCCGGCATGAATGACCTTCACCTCCGGCAGTTCACCAAACTGAGCCTTGTACGATTCTTTCATGGCGTGCAGAATAGGAGAATTTACATTCGGTTCCCAGCCCGAATAACTGCCCGAACGTTCTACGTGCATACCCGCCATAGAGAAACAGCTTTCGATAGCCGTATTGCGGTAATCCTTCATCGACTCACGAGAACTACGGGTTAATACCTTAACGGCAGCTTTACCATTGGCTATTTCGACGATAGCAAGGTTTGAAGAAGTTTCTACTGTATCAGGAATAGTCGGGATGAAACGTTCTACTCCGTTAGGACATGCATAGATAGCATCTACCAGATTATCG
Source organism: Phocaeicola sp. HCN-6420 (assembly GCF_037890145.1). Classification (NCBI taxonomy): domain Bacteria; kingdom Pseudomonadati; phylum Bacteroidota; class Bacteroidia; order Bacteroidales; family Bacteroidaceae; genus Phocaeicola; species Phocaeicola sp. HCN-6420. The sequence goes on along the minus strand of NZ_JBBKBJ010000027.1, from coordinate 16,182 downwards.
CGGATTTCTTCAGGAACCATGTACTTCGGCAGTTCCACACGTTCAGCCTTGAAGCTCAGACCGTCTTCGATTGTTGCAAATTCATCGCGCCATACCTGTTCGCACTCACCTACGAATGCCAGCACATCGTCTACTTCTGTTTCGGGAACAGTAATTACAACTTCACATTCACGAGGAATGGCGTTGCGCATGTTACCGCCTTCCCACGATACCAGACAAGCCTCATCGTAAGCAATAACCTGATTCAGGAAGCGTGCCATGAGTTTATTTGCATTGGCATGTCCCCAGCCTATCTGTATGCCGGAATGACCACCACGCAGACCTTTCAAAGTAACTTTCAGGGCTACATCTTCCGGATCGGTTTCTTCTTCCTTATATTCCAGCGTAGCTGTCAAGTCTTCACCGCCGGCACAGCCGATATACAGTTCACCTTCTTCTTCCGAGTCGAGGTTCAGCAAAATATCGCCTTCAATAGTTCCCGGCTTCAAGCCGAAAGCTCCATACATGCCTGTTTCTTCATCGGCAGTAATCAGAGCAACCAGCGGACCGTGTTTCAGGGTTTTATCTTCCATAACAGCCATAATAGCAGCCACACCCATACCATCATCGGAACCCAGTGTAGTGCCTTTTGCTTTCACCCATTCACCGTCTACATAAGCCTGAATAGGATCTTTTTCGAAATCATGCTGTGTATCTTTGTTCTTTTGCGGCACCATGTCCATATGCGCCTGCAAGATTACGGTTTTACGATTCTCCATACCCGGAGTGGCAGGCTTGCGATAAATAATGTTTCCGGCCTCATCCTGAAAAGCTTCAACACCTACATTCTTACCAAACTCCAGTAAGAACGACTGAACTTTAGCCAGATGTCCTGACGGACGAGGCACTTGAGTCAACGAATAAAAATGCTTCCACACATTCTGTGGAGCCAGAGAAAGAATTTCACTCATAGGTTTTAGTTTTATTTTTATTTGTAAGCGGCAGAGCCACCAGTCCATATATTCCTAACAAAATTAATAAAAAGGTTTGAATACCATGTACCAAAAGTGCAAATATTCCTGCATCTTCCTTACTTACGCCATACATCATCATCATGGTGATGACGGCAAAATGCCACGGTCCGGCTCCGTTCGGAGTGGGAACTATGACGGCAATACTTCCTACCACGAACAATACCATTCCGGCAACCCAGCCCAGTCCGGCTGAAAAGTCGAAACAATAAAACGTCAAATAGAAGTGAAGAAAGTAGCATACCCAGATAGCTATGGTGTAAAGTATGTACAAAAGCGGATGCTTTACGTTACGGATGGACAAGCAGCCCAGCCAGACATTTTTCAGCATGCCCCGTACTTTTGCAAAAATGGCAAGATTGCGTACCAGCCAAGCCAGCAATATCAGCGCAGCAACCATGCAGACAAGAGTAATATAAAAGTTTGTCGACGAGAACAGATGTAGAAAAAAAGTTCCGTCGGTACCTGTTATACGAAAAAAGCGGGCAAAGACTCCCGACTGCAACAGCAGAGTTCCGGTCGTAATGAGCAATACACAAACAGAATCGACCAGCCTCTCGGAAACGACAGTTCCCAGCGATTTGGAAAAAGAAACACTATCGTATTTTGCCAGTACACCGCAGCGTGACACTTCTCCAACGCGCGGAAGAACCAGATTGGCTGCATAGGCTATGAATATGGCATATACACTGTTCGACAACTTGGGATGTTCTTCCAGTGGAGCCAGCGCCAGGTTCCACCTCCATCCGCGGAATAAATGTCCGAAAACGCCAAAAACAAGCGAAAAAAGCATCCACCCATAATTCATTCCTCCGTCCATAACCTCATACACGCGCCGAAAGTCGAATCCATGGTAAGTCCACAATAAAATAACTGCCCCCAGAACCAAAGGCAAAGCTACCTGAAAGACCTTATTTATGAGCTTTTTTATATCAGTTCGTTCCAAAACCTAATCATTTATTAAAGATTAATGCTTAAATTTGCACGATGCAAAGATAATATCTTGCCGGAATAAATCTTTATTTATATCGAGAAAATACATACGCGAATGAAATTAGTTAAACCGAAAAAGTTTTTAGGACAGCACTTTCTGAAAGACCTTCAAGTAGCAAAAGACATAGCCGATACAGTGGATACCTGCCCCGACCTGCCTATACTGGAAGTAGGACCGGGTATGGGAGTATTGACGCAGTTTCTTATTCCCAAGGGAAGGCCGGTGAAAGTGGTGGAACTGGACTTTGAATCGGTTGCCTACTTACGGGAAAATTTCGCGGAACTGGGAGATAATATCATCGAACAGGATTTCTTGAAAATGGACTTATCGGCATTGTTCGACGGACAACCTTTCGTCCTTACCGGGAATTATCCATATAACATTTCCAGCCAGATATTTTTCAAAATGCTCGATTACAAAGATTTGATACCCTGCTGTACGGGAATGATACAGAAGGAAGTGGCAGAACGTATCGCTGCCGGTCCGGGGAGCAAGACGTATGGCATTCTGAGTGTACTGATTCAGGCGTGGTATAAGGTGGAATATCTGTTTACAGTACATGAGCACGTATTCAATCCGCCTCCCAAGGTAAAAAGTGCTGTGATACGAATGACGCGAAATGAAACGACGGAACTGGGATGCAATGAGAAGTTGTTCAAGCAAATAGTGAAGACGACTTTCAACCAGCGCCGCAAGACATTGCGCAACTCCATTTCTCCGATTTTGGAAAAGGGTAATCCGCTTAGTGCTGATCCGATATTCAACAAGCGTCCGGAACAGCTGTCGGTAGCAGACTTCATAGAATTGACCAACCGGGTGGAACAGGCACTCGCAACCGAGTAAGGTATGGAAAACGAAGAAATCAAAAAAGTATCAGAACTCATCGAGGAAAAGAAATCGGATGAACTGAAAGAACTTCTGCAAGGATTGCATCCTGCCGATATTGCCGAATTGTGCAACGAGCTGGATGCAGAAGAGGCGCGTTCCATCTACTTGCTTCTCGACAATGAAAAGGCAGCCGATGTATTGATTGAAATGGACGAGGATGCCCGTAAGAAGTTCCTCGAGGTCCTGCCGTCGGAAACCATCGCCAAACGCTTTGTCGACTACATGGACTCGGATGATGCGGTAGACATTATCCGTGACATGGACGAGGACAAGCAGGAAGAAATTCTTTCGCACATCGAAGACATCGAACAGGCGGGTGATATCGTCGACTTGCTGAAATACGACGAAGATACTGCCGGTGGTTTGATGGGTACGGAAATGGTTATCGTAAACGAGAACTGGAGTATGCCGGAATGTCTTCGTGAAATGAGAATACAGGCAGAAGATATGGATGAGATTTACTACGTATATGTAGTGGACGACGACGAACGTCTGCGCGGCGTATTCCCGTTGAAGAAAATGATTACCAGCCCGTCGGTTTCGAAAGTAAAGCACGTGATGAAAAAAGATCCGATTTCGGTACACGTAGATACGCCGCTGGATGAAGTGGTGCAGGTCATCGAAAAGTACGACTTAGTGGCAGTGCCGGTAATCGACAGCATCGGACGTCTGGTAGGACGTATCACGGTAGACGACGTAATGGATGAGGTTCGTGAACAGGCTGAAAGAGATTATCAGTTGGCTTCCGGTTTGTCGCAGGACGTAGAATCGCACGATAATGTATTCCGCCAGACAACGGCACGTCTGCCCTGGCTGCTCATCGGTATGCTGGGAGGTATCGGAAATTCCATGATTCTGGGAAATTTCGATTCGACCTTCGCTGCACATCCGGAAATGGCTCTGTACATTCCGCTTATCGGTGGTACGGGGGGAAACGTGGGTACACAGTCATCGGCACTTGTCGTACAGGGACTTGCAAACAGCTCTCTCGATTCAAAAAATACTTTTCAGCAGGTAGTAAAAGAATCGGTAGTTGCCCTTATCAATGCAACTATCATTTCAATGTTGGTATATATTTATAACTTCATTCGTTTCGGAGCAACCGCCACAGTCAGCTATTCGGTATCCATCAGCCTGTTTGCCGTAGTCATGTTTGCTTCTATCTTCGGAACACTTGTTCCCATGACATTGGAAAAACTGAAAGTGGACCCCGCTATTGCCACCGGACCGTTTATATCGATTACCAACGATATTATCGGTATGATGATGTATATGGGAATTACCGTATTACTCTCCTAAAGAAACGTTTATAGATTTATATATATGGAGGCTCGCACATTTTTATTCTTTTGTAGTCTCCATGTATTCTATTCTTCTAAGAAATCCATAAAATTCTTCTCTATTGCAAAAAAAATTTAGAAAAATATAGTAAAAATCAGATTTTATTCTTTTAATTTGTAACTACGGACTAAGATAAGCCGACATAATTCTTAAAAATCTAAATACGATGGAAGTAAATGAAACAACCCGCCCATTAACTGAAATTCCGGAAGAAAATACTCCCGAGACTTCGGTTCCTACTGTTGAAAATGATGGAAAAACGCAGTATCCTCCCAAACAGACCCAGGAAGAAGTGATAGAGCGTTTGACAGAAATCAACAACAATGCCTGCGAGGCAGACAAACAAGAAATAGACTACCTGAAACAAACGTTTTACAAATTGCATAAAACCGAGCAAGATACAGCACGCAAAAACTTTATTGAGCAAGGCGGAAACCCAGATGATTTTACTCCCACCCCTAACCCGCTGGAAGCAAAGTTTAAGGAAATAATGAGTTCCATCAAAGAGAAACGTAGCGTTATGGCAGCGGAACTCGAACAGGAAAAAGAAGAAAACCTGAAAAAGAAACTGGATATACTCGATAAGATGAAATCTCTGATCGACAATACAGAAGATACAGGGAAAATCTATAATGAATTCAAACAGCTTCAACAACAATGGAATGACATCAAACAGGTTCCTGTAGGAAAAGTCAATGAGTTGTGGAAAACTTACCAGCTCTATACGGAGAAGTTTTACGATATGGTAAAGCTGAACAATGAATTCCGTGAATATGATTTTAAAAAGAATCTGGAACAGAAAACTTATTTGTGCGAAGCTGCTGAAAAGCTGGCTGAAGAACCGGATGTCGTATCTGCTTTCCATCAATTACAGAAACTGCATCAGGAGTTCCGTAGTATCGGTCCTGTTGCAAAAGAACTTCGTGAAAGTATCTGGGCACGCTTTAAAGCTGCTTCCTCGGTCGTAAACCGTCGTCATCAGCAACACTTCGAAGCACTGAAGGAAAAGGAACAAAATAACCTTGACCAAAAGACTGTCATCTGCGAAATTGTGGAATCAATGGAGTATGATACATTCAAGACTTTCGCCGACTGGGAGGATAAAACGCAAGAAATTCTTGCCTTACAGGCTAAATGGAAGACTATCGGATATGCTCCGCAGAAAATGAATGTAAAGATTTTCGAGCGTTTCCGTGCAGCATGTGATGAATTCTTTAAACGTAAAGCAGCCTTCTTCAAATCGGTAAAGGAAAGCATGGCCGAAAATCTTGAAAAGAAAAAAGCATTGTGCGAAAAGGCTGAAGCCTTGAAAGATAGTACCGACTGGAAAGGAACTGCAGAAATACTGACCAAACTGCAAAAAGAATGGAAAACCATTGGACCGGTTGCCAAAAAGCATTCCGATGCGGTATGGAAACGTTTCATCGGGGCATGCGACTATTTCTTTGCTCAAAAGAACAAAGCAACTTCTTCGCAGCGTTCTGTCGAACAGGAAAATATGGCAAAGAAAGAGGAAATCATCAAGCAACTGGCTGTACTGAATGCTTCTGGTGCTACAGATGATGCTACCTCTGAACAAGTTCGCTCCTTAATGAAGGAATGGAATAGTATAGGCCATGTCCCATTTAAAGAAAAAGATCGTTTGTATAACGAATTTCATGGCTTGATAGACAAGTTGTTCGACCGACTGAATATTTCGGTTTCCGAAAAGAAACTCAGCAATTTCAAATCGGGACTGAGCAAGGGTGATAACTTATATCGTGACCGTGAAAAGCTTGTCCGTACATACGAAGGCCTGAAAAATGATATCCAAACCTACGAAAATAATTTAGGTTTCTTGTCGTCTGCTTCTAAAAAGGGTAATACTTTGGTTACCGAAATCACTCGTAAGATAGAACGCCTGAAAGGTGAAATGGAGCTTGTCCTGAAAAAGATAGAAGCTATTGATGAAAAGATGAAAGAGGAATAAATTGTATTTCAAACTATAAGAGAGTACCCTGCTACACACTTACTGATATATATAAACAAATATATTCATGCAGTTGTAGCAGGGTATTTTCATATCTTGCCCATTCTTATCGGATGAATCATACATTCATCTTTCAACAAGCATTTAGTGATAGATAAGTTTATCAGAGCATGATGGCCCTTTGTCGTCCAAGCGTTTAATATCTCTCATGGCTCTTTTTCGACAAAATTCCGTATCTTTGCAACGTCTAATTTAATCCAACAAACTATGCTCGACAATAATGAAGAAATGTTTCCCATCGTGGACGAAGAAGGTAATATAACCGGAGCTACTACCCGGAAAGAATGTCACAGCGGCAGTAAGCTACTTCATCCGGTAGTACACCTGCATGTTTTCAATTCGAAAGGAGAATTATACTTGCAGAAACGACCGGCATGGAAAGATATTCAACCAGGAAAATGGGACACCTCGGTAGGAGGACATGTCGACTTGGGCGAAAGTGTAGAAATAGCTTTAAAACGTGAAGCAAGAGAAGAGCTTGGCATCACCGATTTTACAGCAAAGTTACTGACTCATTATGTATTCGAATCAGACAGAGAAAAAGAACTGGTATTCAGTCACCGTACAACTTATGATGGAGAAATTTTACCAAGTGAAGAATTAGATGGAGGCCGATTTTGGTCTTTGGCTGAAATCAAAAATAATTTAGGGAAAGGTATATTCACTCCTAACTTTGAAAGTGAATTTCTTCGACTGAAGTTCTAACTGAATTTTCAAACATTTCTTAAAGGTGTATATAAATCTAAATTGATTTACATCAAGAATTAAACAGAACAATTATATTTTTCTGCTTTACAACATAACAACATATCTCTAAAACGCCTAATTTTGTGTTGCAAAACATAAAAACAAGACAACTAGAGATGATTAAAAAACTAAAAAGAATATTCGTAAAGAGTTTCCTGACAATGGAAGAAAACCATTTGAAACCTTGGGAAACCATGACACGATAACAGCACTGATCAATCAGCACACCGGAAAAGCAAATGAAAATGTAATTTACAAGCAAATAAAAAATTTAATAAGCTGTGTGTCAAAAAAAGCACCACAGATTACATTGTAATCAATAATTCAATCAATGTAATCGGTGGTGCTTTCATTTTTTAAGTAGATTAATACTCTACCTTATCCGTTTTATTCTCCCACTCCTGAAAAGCTTTAATAGCCTCTTCTGGCAGCAATACTTCCGATTTCAGTCTGCGGTCCTCTGGTTTCAAGTCAAGTTCTTTATAAATAAATGCATCGTCGAACCCGATTTTTGCCGCATCTTTTTTACTATTTCCATAATACATCCTATCCAAATGAGCCCAATAAATAGCTCCCAAGCACATCGGACAAGGCTCACACGATGTATAAATCTCACAACCACTTAAATCGAAAGTACCTAATATCTTAGCCGCTGTACGAATAGCGCTTACTTCAGCATGTGCTGTCGGGTCACAATCGGGAGTCACCCGGTTCACACCCATTGCTATAATCTCCCCATTTCTGGCTATTACAGCCCCAAACGGTCCACCACCTTCGGCAACATTCTGTACCGAAAGGTCTATTGCTTTACGCATCAATTCTTCTTTTGTCATAATAAATTTCCTCGCTACTTTATTTTCACTATGGGAAAGTTATAAAAAAAATCAGATATACAAAACAGTTTATACATCTAATTCATATCAGCAAAAATTGAGGGGCTCGAAATACAGTTACCACACCAACCTGTAGATACGCCCAAACAATAAGTCACATACTTAAGTATAATAAAAAAAGAAACCTCCCACCCTGAATTAAATTCAGGATGAGAGGTTCTTACTCTATATGGAAAGGGGAAGATTACATCATACCACCCATGCCGCCCATTCCTGGAGCGCTCATAGGCATATCAGCTTTTTCTTCTTTCTTTTCTACAATAACACATTCTGTAGTCAGGAACATACCTGCGATAGAAGCTGCATTCTCAAGAGCTACACGAGTAACCTTGGCAGGATCTACAACACCCGCTGCATGCAAGTGTTCGTAAACATCAGTACGTGCATTGTATCCGAAGTCGCCTTTACCTTCACGAACTTTCTGAACAACTACTGCACCTTCCTTACCAGCGTTGGCAACAATCTGGCGAAGAGGTTCTTCGATAGCACGCTTGATGATTTCGATACCTGTAGTTTCATCTGCATTATCACCCTTCAAGCCTTCCAGAGCATCGATTGCACGGATGTAAGCAACGCCACCACCCGGAACGATACCTTCTTCGATAGCTGCACGAGTTGCGCACAATGCATCGTCTACACGGTCTTTCTTTTCCTTCATTTCTACTTCGCTGGCAGCACCTACGTAAAGAACAGCTACACCACCTGACAATTTAGCCAGACGTTCTTGCAGTTTTTCTTTATCGTAATCAGAAGTAGAATTCTTCATTTCAGCCTTAATCTGGTTGATACGTTCCTGAATCAATTCCTTCTGACCACCACCGTTTACGATAGTAGTATTTTCTTTTGTAATAGTTACTTTATCGCAAGTACCCAACATTTCCAAAGTAGCCTGTTCCAGTTTCAAGCCCTTTTCTTCGCTGATAACGACACCACCTGTCAATACGGCGATATCTTCCAGCATGGCTTTACGACGATCGCCGAAGCCCGGAGCCTTCACAGCACAGATCTTCAACTGGCTACGCAGACGGTTTACAACCAATGTTGTCAATGCTTCGCTATCTACATCTTCTGCGATAACCAGCAACGGACGTCCACTCTGAACAGCCGGTTCCAAGATAGGCAAGAAATCTTTCAAGTTAGAAATCTTCTTATCGTAAATCAAGATGTAAGGATGTTCCATTACACACTCCATCTTCTCTGTATCAGTTACGAAGTATGCTGACAAATAACCACGGTCGAACTGCATACCTTCTACTACACCGATAGTAGTATCTGTACCCTTAGCCTCTTCGATAGTGATAACACCATCTTTAGAAACCTTACGCATAGCATCAGCAATCAGCTTACCGATAACCGGATCGTTGTTTGCAGAAATGCTGGCAACCTGTTCAATCTTATCATAGTTGTCGCCTACAGTTTCAGCCTGTGACTTGATTGATTCTACAACCTTAGCAACTGCCTTGTCGATACCACGTTTCAAGTCCATCGGGTTTGCACCGGCTGTAACGTTTTTCAAGCCTACGCCTACGATAGCCTGAGCCAATACGGTAGCAGTTGTTGTACCATCGCCCGCATCGTCTCCAGTTTTCGAAGCCACCGACTTCACCAGCTGCGCACCTGTGTTCTGGAAAGGATCGCTCAGTTCTACTTCCTTAGCCACTGTTACACCATCCTTTGTAATATGAGGAGCACCGAATTTCTTTTCGATGATAACGTTACGTCCTTTCGGACCCAGTGTCACTTTCACGGCGTTAGCCAGTTCGTCTACACCTTTTTTCAACTGATCGCGAGCATCAATGTTGAAGAGAATATCTTTTGCCATAATAATCTTAAATGTTTTAAAAGTTCAACTAATGAATTATCCCAAAATTGCGAGAACGTCACTCTGACGCATCATCAGATATTTAACGCCATCGTGTTCGATTTCTGTACCAGCATATTTACCATATAATACAGTATCGCCCACTTTCAATATCATTTCTTCGTCTTTTGTGCCATTTCCTACTGCCACAATTTCACCCTGCAACGGTTTTTCTTTCGCTGTATCAGGAATAATAATACCGCCGATTGTTTTTTCTTCTGCAGGAGCCGGAAGAATCAGAACTCTGTCTGCTAATGGTTTAATGTTCATAGTCTTTATATTTTTACTTGTTATATATACATTTTATTATGCCCTTTAACGGACACCCTACTACTTACTAAAAACGTGCCACAAGATTTATTGTGACAATCTGTCACATTTTTTCTGACAATAGTCCTGATTAATCTGACACTTCTGCCAAAGGATAAGACTTATTCGCCAGTAAAAATATAAATGTAAGTCACTTTCCCGTTAAAAGTTTAGCAGTATCTTTACGCTGAAAATAATCATAGTACAACAAAAACATGGAAATACTTTACCTTATTCTTACGTTTATAATAGGAGGAGTGCTGGGGTATCTGGCAGCTTCCCGCCAATTGAATGCACTGAAAACGCAACTGCACTTGCAGGTAACTCATCAGGAAGAACTGCTACAAGCAGAAAAACGTCAGACGGCAACAACACTGGAACAGCTCAAGGAAGAGAATCTGCGCATACAACATCAGGTAGAAAACACAACCCGACAATATGTAGAGGCAAGCCGTCAGGTGGCTTCGCTGCAGGCCGAAAAGCGTGCACTCGAAGATAAACTCGAACATCAGAAAGAGGAAATGAGTGACCTCCACAAACAATTCAATCTGGAATTTGAGAACATTGCCAATAAAATATTCCAGCAGAAAACCGAAACTTTCAACAAACTTAGCTCCGAAAGTCTTTCCAGTCTGCTGAAACCCTTCGGAGAAAACCTGAACGAGTTCAAGCATCAGGTAGCGGAGGTGTACGATAAAGAATCGAAACAGCGTTTCTCGCTGGAAGACAAGATAAAAGAACTGGTACAACTGAACAAACAAATCAGCGACGAAGCCAATAACCTGACGCGTGCGTTGAAAGGAGATTCCAAGACACAAGGTAACTGGGGAGAAATGATTCTGGAGTCAATTCTCGAAAACTCCGGTCTGAGAGAAGGTGAAGAATACTTCCGTCAGGAATTTCTGAAAGATGAACACGGAAATCCTCTGCGCAACGAAAACGGACAGCGCCTACAGCCTGACGTATTAGTGAAATACCCTGACAACCGACAAGTAATCATTGACTCTAAAGTATCGCTTACCGCCTATACCAATTATATAGGAAGTACAGAACGCAGTGAACAGGAACAATATCTAAAAGCTCATCTTTCATCAGTAAAAGCACACATCGATGAGCTCAGTCAAAAAGATTACTCCAAATATAATTTGTCGTCACTGGATTTTGTCATGATGTTCATTCCCAATGAACCAGCTTACGTACTTGCGCTTCAGACAGATCCCAACCTATGGAACTATGCCTACAAGAAAAAAGTTATCCTGATGAGTCCTACCAACCTGATAGCCGCCTTGCGTCTGGCTCTCGATTTATGGAAACGGGAATATCAGGAAAAGAATACACGAGAAATCGTAAAGAGAGGAACTGCCCTTTACGAAAAGCTGGTAAGCTTCACTGAAACTTTCGAGCGGATAGGTGAAAGCCTACGAGCTACGTCCAATGCCTACGATACGGCTCTGAACCAGTTCTCTACAGGAAAAGGAAATGTTATCCGCCAAGCCGAAATGCTTAGGGAACTTGGCATCACTCCCAAGAAAAAAATTTCTTCACGCCTGTTGAGTCAAGACGAAAAAATGGAAGAAGGCGAATAAAGTCATTACGAAAGACATAACTTCACTGTCAAAGTAACCACGTCAAACTCTGCAAGACAACCAATCAGCATATATACAAAAAGAGAGGCTATCTCATTTTTTTTCAACTTGAGATAGCCTCCGTAAAAAGCAGAAGTTTGTATGCCTTATCAAAAACACTTTCACAGTGTCCATCCAGATGTCCAGTCTTCACCGCTCTTCACAGCACCTTTATAATCAGTTTTAGTAAAGAAGCTATCGGCCGACAAATCTTTTCCACCATCAAGTGTACCTACATAGTTGTTGCTCCATGTAAATGTCTGATTGTCCAAATTACCTGTTGCCTGAGCAAAATCCGCATTTGTATAAATTCCTTGTTTAGAAGAAAGCTCACCAGCGATTGCAACATACTCCAGTTTCGAAGTACCATTTTTCAAAGCATTTTCTGTTTCATCAGTTTCAACACTCAGTGCTTTCCCCTTACCTGTTATAATTGTGTTATAAAGTTCAACTTCCGTTCCGGCGCGCAAACGTACACCTTGAGCATCTCCTCCATTACCAATCAGCGTAGCATTCGCTATAACTGGATGAGCAACGGGAGTAGCCGCAAAGTTAGTTCCATTATTATCACATTCCATCAAGCAGTCACAATCATATCCCAGTGAAGTCGGCTCTTCCTGATAAGCGACCAAGAACTGTGCCTTACCATTCCAACCTTCAGTCCAGTCAAAAGAATCATCGCTGCAACTAGTAGAAACCATATATTTTACATTTACAGAACCACCAAAAAATTCAAAGCCATCGTCCGAACCTTTATAAGCCTGCAAATGTTCTACTGTTGTTCCATTACCTACGCCATAGAAAGAAACACCATTGGCCTCGTGCTCTTCATCGAAAGCATATCCTGTATACTCCAAGCGTATATATTTCAAAGTACCCGAGTTATCAGCATCATTATTGCCACCATAAGGTGCATTTCCTATTTCAGAACTACCTGAACCATTATTCGTATGAGCATATCCACAAATATGCAAACCACCCCATGCACCAGCTTCCTTCTTTTCAGAAGTCATGACTATTGGCTGAGATGCAGTACCTTGTGCATCAATCTTGGCACCTTGTTCTACAAGAATATAGTCAACTGTCTCATCATGTTTAGCAGTAATAGTCACACCCGGCTGAATAGTCAGAGTTGCTCCCGGCTTAACATGAATACCTCCGTTGAGCGTATAATTTTTACCCGTTTCCAATGTCACATTTTCTGTAATATCTTTGTCGAGCACATAAGCATCGTCAGTATCACCACCGATTCCTGTATTTTCAGCAGGATCATCATCACTACAAGATGTTGTAAAAAGAGTCATACCTGCAACCAATGCCATTGTTGCCAATTTCCAATTTTTTCTCATAATCAAATGCTTTAAATTAATTATTAAAATCTATTCTATTGATTTATTTATAGATTATATGTAATACCTATCTCAAAGTTAGTACCACGTTTGAAACGTTCCACTTCCACCTTTTCACCTGTAGATGGAACTTCCTGTTTAAAGACGACCGGCTGATTCAACAAATCATTGATTTGCAACTTTACCGCAACTTTTTCATTAAACTTAAAATTTCCGACAAAATTCATTGTATGCACGGGCTGCTGCTTCACATCGCCCAAACCGGAAATACCTACCGACTGAATGCGAGGTCCCTGTAAGTTATATACCAATGCAGCACTCAATTGCTTCACTTCTCCCAGACTCGGGCTATAAGTAACATCCGCATTCACCAAATAAGGAGATGCTCCCTGCAATGCACGTTGTGTATTGGTATAAGCCCCACCCTCAGGAAGCTTCACATCGGTATACATAAATGAAGCATTAGCTCCCAGACGAAAATCTTTCAATAACTCTTTTCGAAACTCTACTTCCACACCTGTTGCCATACCATTGCTGGCATTCTGGAACGAATGAATAGTAGCTCCTCCCGATAACTGCTGTATCTGCTCAATAGGATCTTCCAGATGCTTGTAGTAAGCTGTAGCCGAGAACATATCGCCCCCCTCACCGAAATATTCATAACGCAAGTCAAGATTATAGTTATAGCCGTTCTGCAAATCAGCATTACCTCGGATTTGCGCCGAACCATATGACTCCTGATAGAGGAAGGGAGCCATCTCAATAAACGAAGGACGAGTTACCGTACGGGAAAATGAAAGACGAAGGCTGTTTTTCTTATTGAGCAGGTAACGAAGATTCATGGCTGGGAACAAATCATTGCAGTTCAAATCCCTGCGCTGCATCTTGCCACCATCTTCGGCATAATTTACCCACTGCCTGCTGTTCTCATAGCGTAACCCCACATTTACAAGCAATGCTTCCATCGGATAAACGTCTGCCGAAATATAACCAGCATAAATTTTGTTTCCAGCCGTATAGCTGTCTTTGGGTTGCTGAGAACGCGTTATAGACACTTGCCCATTTTCAATCACTCCCTGATTCAGGAAATCAGAAGGAGTATAAACGGCATCTTCACTCCCGATTACAGGATTAAGCTTATTCAAGTTATAGTAAAATCTTGTAGACGCATAATCACGACTTTTGTCTTTATAAGTAAATCCAGCCTGTAACTTATTTTGCGTACCAAACTTATATTCACCCGACAGATTTCCAACCCATTCCTTTTCGTCAAGTGTTCCAAAGTAACGCATGGTTTCCTGACGGTTCAGTTTGAAAAGATTTATTTCATTCCCCTCACGAATAAACATAATCTGCCTACGGTCCGGCTCATTACTTGCTGTTTTACTGTACGAGCCTCCCCAGTTCAAGCTCCATTGTTCACCAAAGAAATGTTTTCCACTTAACTGATGATTCTGAAGCGTATAGATATGCGTCACATTATTACTTCCTATCAGATTATGATCCTCGTAGTCGTAACCTTCACGATGCATATAGTCGTCTATTGCATTACGAGCATAAAAGAATGTATAGTTAACCTGATCTTGCTTTCGAAAATTATATCCTAAGCTACCTAATCCGGCTATTTTCAATTCATTGGAGTAACTGTCATAATTAAAATCATTCAAAGTACTGCCAGTAGCTTCCAATGTACGGACATCAGCATCCAGCATCGTCTGCTGTTCATTGCTCACTCCCATCGAAGCGAGCAAACTAAGACTATGTCCATTGTTCATGTCGAATGTCTTTCCAAATCCGATGTTTCCGCCAAACTCTGGCAATGCCTTACTCTTCGACACGTCGAAACTGGTATTAAACAATTTATTTTTTACTGCATATTCTTCAAAATCGATAAGCTCCATATCGCGCAGCTTACTATCCAGCGAAGGAGTTTTAAACAAGGTACCGTCGTGATCCATCCGGTAGGTATCCTTTCCTAAAGTATTAAACTTTCCTCCGGTATTAAACGAAAGGCTGAAAAAGTCTTCACCTGTCTGCTCTTTCGTACCAATATCGATATGGGCTCCCGAATAATCGGCAAAAGTATTTGCTTCATATACTTTACTTACTGTAATATTCTTTACTGTAGAAGCCGGAAACAAATCAAGCGGTATCAACTTATGGTCCGGATTAGGTGACGCAATCGGAAGACCATTTAAAGTAGTCGTACTATAACGATCGCCCAGCCCGCGTACGATTATCTGTCCCGCTGAAGCTACCGAAACACCCGTTATTTTCTTGACGCCTTCTTCTACGTTGGAAATACCTTTCGCACTCATTTCCTTAGCACCGATATTTTCTATAGCGACACTTGATTTCTGCCGCTCCATCATCAGCGCACGTTCATTTTCCAAATTCTTTTTGGCTACCACTGTAACCTCATCAAGTTGCTGATTGTCGGGAGAAAGTGCAATAACCAATTCCTCCTTCTGCCCTTTCTGAACAGTCAGTTCCTGAGTCTTATACGAAACATACTGTACAATTAGTACACACGACTTACCTTTTATGTCATTAATTTCGAAACGTCCGTCGACATCGGTAATAACTCCCGTTGTAGTACCTCCTACTTGAACAGTCGCTCCAATCAGCGGTTCTTTCGTCGAATTGTCTATGACCACTCCTTTTATTGTAAAAGCATGTGCACTGACACTTAAAATTACAGCAGAAGCTGTCAGAAAAATCTTGTTCGTATCAATCATCCTTGTTATCTTATTTTTTTCTGATGCAAAAATAGGATGACAGTATTTCGCACAGATTACGCCTAATTGATGATTTACTTACAGATTGATTACGATTATATTACACCTTCAGATAAAAATAAAAGAGAAAAATAACTTCCTCAATAATATTCGAATCATAATATTTATAACTAAATACTATAATGTTTTCTTGAATCAGTTAATTTTTCTCTCTCTCATTTAATTGATAACATCGGTATTTTAGGAATATAGCACTTCTAACATTAACTTGTAAAAATTCATCTCCAATGCTATATCATTTAATTTTATCTGGTTACTTATGTTTTTTATACTTATTATTTAATCTAAATCCCGACCTAATAACTTTCTCGATTCTTTGAATTAAGCTAAAATTATAA
>NZ_JBBKBJ010000026.1:0-48875 GCF_037890145.1 Phocaeicola sp. HCN-6420 | reverse complement strand
AATCAGGATATCTCACTAAAAGCACCTAATTGCCGCACCGAATATTGCAATCTTCCTTTTTCAAGAAAAGTTGTAACATTCGGGGTGACAATTTATTTATTAGTATAAATATAAAGAAGTAAAAACAGAAGGAATCATAAAAAGAAAAAGAGTACAAGCTGTAAGATTCCTCAACGAAAAACTACATTTTAAATATCATACCATGAATACATTTCAAAAAGTAGAAGAGAAAATGACAAACTTCAGATGGGTAATCTGTGGAATGTTATTTTTTGCAACTACCGTAAACTACCTTGACCGACAAGTTCTTTCGCTGACGTGGAAGGACTTTATCGCTCCAGAGTTCCACTGGACTGACTCCAACTACGGAGATATCACAGCTATATTTTCAATTGTATATGCTATTGCCAACCTTTTTGCCGGACGCTTTATCGACTGGATGGGCACTAAAAAAGGATACCTTTGGTCTATCTTTATCTGGTCGGCAGGAGCCTGCCTTCATGCATTATGCGGATGGGCTACCGAAATGACTATCGGTGCTCACAACGCAAGTGACATGCTTTCTGCTACAGGAGCCGTAGCCTCAACCATTGCCATCACCAGCGTTTATTACTTCATCGCAGCCCGTATCGTTTTAGGAGCAGGCGAAGCAGGAAACTTCCCCGCTGCCATCAAAGTCACGGCCGAATATTTCCCTAAAAAGGACCGCGCATTTTCAACTTCCATCTTCAATGCCGGCTCTACCATAGGAGCTTTGATTGCGCCTGTCAGCATACCTCCTTTGGCACGTTACTTCCAAAGCATAGGCGTTGGAAACGGATGGGAAATGGCATTCGTTGTCATCGGTGGACTGGGCTTTATCTGGATGGGATTGTGGATGTTCCTTTATAAAAAACCGCACGCTAATCCGCATGTTAATGCTGCCGAACTGGCATATATTGAGCAGGACAACCACACTACTGATACCGACAATACAAACTCACAAACAGCAAACAGTGATTTTGATAACCAAAAGATATCATTTCTGCAATGCTTTAAATTTCCCCAGACATGGGCTGTATTCTTTGGTAAGTTCATGACCGACGGAGTATGGTGGTTCTACTTATTCTGGACACCGGCATATATTTCGGATGTATATGGTTTCTCTTCCGATACACCAACTGCCCAAATGCTGATATTCGTCTTATATGCTATTACGATGCTCTCAATCTATGGAGGAAAACTACCGACTATTATCATCAACAAGACCGGCAAGAATCCTTATGTAGCACGCATGCAGGCCATGTTTATTTTTGCCCTGTTCCCACTTCTGGCACTATTCGCCCAACCATTAGGCAATTACTCATATTGGTATCCGATTATCATTATCGGTATTGCAGGAGCCGCACATCAGTCGTGGTCGGCCAACATCTATTCGGTAGTTGGTGATATGTTCCCTAAGAGTACTATTGCAACTATCATCGGAATTGGTGGTATGGCAGGAGGTATCGGTTCTTTCTTTATCAACATGGGATCAGGACGTCTGTTCGACTATGCTGCCGAAACAAACATGACGTTCATGGGATTCGAAGGTAAAGCTGCCGGCTATTTCATTATTTTCAGTATCTGTGCAGTAGCTTATCTCATCGGATGGATCATCATGAAAATATTAGTACCTAAATACAAACTGGTTAAGGTATAATACACCCTACACGAGTTTAAATAACTCTTCTCCCCCTTTACATTCAAAATCGTCAAGAATGTAAAGGGGATTTTTATTGCTCTTTCGTTTCAGACAAGACGAGATTTCAGGCAAAATTTGTACAAACATTTTTCCCTTTTGTACAAAATCCAATTTTTTTTGTACAAAACATCAGGAAAACCCGCACACGTTTTTTTCAAGACAACACAACAGATTCCCTTGCCTCTGCCTGTCAGTTTCTCCACCCCAAGACAAGAAACAAGGGAATCCCAACCTCAGCTAACATTTATCGATGATATTACTCCCTGATAAAGTCTGAAAGCATTTCCACCAATACGGTATCATTTAAGATGCTTCTGAATCCATTTCAATTGTCCGTATTCCGTATCATCGGAAGTCCAATGTTCGTTTATCGGTGTAATAAGCGTTTCCTTCGGACAGCTCAATACATTATAAACAATATAACTGGTAGTGGGTGGACACGTGTTATCATTGTATCCCCACGTAATATATACCGGAATATTTATCTGGCGGGCAAAGTTAACTACATCATAATATGCCATAGTATTAATCTTTTCGGGGGTATCCATTCCCTGATAATTTTTGAAGAAATGCGGATATCCTCCGGCACGTCCGGCTTTATATCCAGCCATGTCACTCAATGCCGGGTGATTCGCAACACAAGCCGTTACCCGTTTATCCAATCCTGCGGTAACAAGGGCAAGTGCTCCACCTTGACTTCCTCCCTGAACGATCACATTCTTTCCGTCCCAGTCCGACTGTGAAGTAAGAAAATCGATAGCACGTATACAGCTCATATAAACTTTCTTCATATAATAATTATCACGATTATCGAGTCCGTTAGTCAGGTAGTTTCCAAAAGCCGAAGATATTTCCTTAAACTCCTCAGCAGACATTTCTGGATTTAGACCGTGAATCTCCATTTCAAACCGGATACATCCTTCCTCTGCATAATAGATATGCCGCTTGGGTTCCTTGATTGTCTTTATACCTGCCCCCGGCGGACAAAGCACAACCGGATACTTTCCCGGTGCCTTCGGGCGAGTGAGATAACCGTAGATATACGAACCCGGACGGAAACATTGTAGCTTGACCAGGTAACAATCGGCTTTCTCCGTGGCATATTCAGGAGCCGGCTCGATAGTATATTTCATCGGGCAACGGGCTGCATCTGCCAGATTCTTCTCCCAGAACTGGTTAAAATCAGCCGGAAGCTGTGTATAAGGCTGTAATTTCTCGGGTGAAAAACCAACCTTCACATGATGCTTATAAACCTTTCCATCTACGACAGCCACCAGACGGCAGTCACGGAATCCGGGGACTTTCATTGTTCCCATATCAATTACTGCCCGACCATTCTTCAATTTCACCGAACCGGTCTTATCGGCAGGCATCATATCACCTCCCAGTTCATATTTCACTTCCAGACCATCCTGAGGAATACCGTACTTATAGAATTGAATTTCCACCTCAGCCTTTTCTCCTGTCTTATACAACCAGTTGGCATGATCGGGTACAGTTACCCATAGTACATCACTACGATAAGGATAGTTCTCGGAATGTAAAGGCAATGCCGCAAACATCAGCGAACAGACAAATGCCCCTTTCAGGAATAAAGATTTTACGTTTTTCATATTATTATCATGCAATTGTTCAATTAAACAAACTTTTACTGATAACAAAAATAGCTTAAAGGACTGACAAAACTGTTTACTTTTTAAGCTTTGAAGTGCAATAACTGACCTATTTTCAAAAAGAAAAATCCTCATATTCAAAAGTGTATACAAGGATTTTTTAATGAATGAATATATCTTTAAACTATTCTGTATGAATCAATTCTGATAATAGACACGCTTTACACGATTAGAAACGCTGGTCAATATCTCATAAGGAATTGTATTAAGTTTATCGGCAAGCACAGTAACCGGAAGATCATCGCCAAAGATAATGGCTTTGTCGCCTTCCTTACAATCGATGTCAGTTACATCAATCATACAAACATCCATACAAATATTACCTACATAAGGTGCTTTCTGACCGTTTACCAGACAGTAAGCATTACCGTTGCCTAAATGACGGTTCAATCCGTCGGCATATCCGATAGGAATGGCAGCTATCCTTGAATCACGGTTCAGTACTCCCTTTCGACTGTAACCCACCGTTTCATCAGCAGGCACATTATGTATTTGTAAAATGGTGGTCTTCAGCGTCCCGACATTATGCAGAATTTTATTTGTAAAAGGATCAATGCCATACAATCCGATGCCTAAACGTACCATATCGAATTGTGCTCCCGGATAACGTTCAATACCTGCTGTATTGCAAATATGACGTAAAATCTTATGATTGAATCCAGCCTGAAGTTCGGCAGCCGCAGCCTCGAATGTTTCAATCTGACGACGCGTAAAAGAGTCAAATCGCTCTGCATCACTTCCTACCAAATGAGAGAATACAGAACGAGGTATTACTGCCGACTGACGATGCAAACGGTCTACCAGATAAGGTACTTCTTCAGGAGCAAAGCCCAACCGGTGCATACCGGTATCAATCTTGATGTGTATCGGGAAATTGGAAACACCCTCACGTCCGGCTGCCTTTATCAGCTCTTCGAGCAAATGAAAACTATATACTTCCGGTTCCAGCTTGTAGTCGAACATTGTCTTGAATGCAGTCAGTTCTGGATTCATGATAATGATGGAACTATTGATTCCTGCCTTACGTAAATCAGCACCTTCATCGGCAACTGCTACGGCAAGATAATCTACCCGATGGTCCTCCAGGGTCTTTGCTACTTCAAACGAACCGGCACCATAGGCAGAAGCTTTCACCATACATACCATTTTGGTATCCGGTTTCAGCTTGTTACGGTAATGATTCAGGTTAGCGACAAGTGCTTCCAGATTAATTTCAAGAATCGTTTCATGCACCTTCAGTTCCAGCAAATCGGTTATATCATCAAAATGAAAGGCACGTGCACCTTTTATCAATACAACTTCGTTACGCAATGAGTTAAGTATACCCGATTCTATCAGTTCGGCAGTAGTACGGAAAAACTGCTTTTCTATTTCAAAACGAGGAGCAGCGGCAGAGATTTCTTCTCCCACCCCAATAATACGGTCCACCTTACGGCTGTGTACCAAATCGGCAACCTGACGGTAAAGAAGCTTACTGGGCTGCCCGCTTTCCAGTATATCCGACAAGATAAGTGTACGCCGACGTGCTTTGTCCTCCGTGCGGCGTGCCATAAAGTCGAGAGCGATGTCGAGAGAAGCAAAATCAGAATTATAACTGTCGTTTATCAAGACACAGCCATTTTTCCCCTCTTTTACCTCCAGACGCATGGCAACCGGCTCCAGATGCGCCATACGTTCGGCTATATCTTCGGGAGACACCATCAGATACAATGCCACAGCAAGAGCATTCAAGGAGTTTTCAATAGAAGCATCATCGATGAACGGTATACGATATTCTTTCAGAAAACCCAAATAACGATATTTAATGGTAGTTCCTTCATTGTCTTTCTCTATCTTTTCGATAAATAACGGACGCTCATTATCCTTCGTCGACCATGCTATTTCACGAGAAGTCAACAGCGATTTCGAAACACAATTGCTTATCAGTTCATTGTCGCCATTGTATATAATCACATCACAGTCCTTAAACAGTTGGAGTTTCTCCATACATTTATCCTGCAATGAAGTAAAATTCTCCTGATGTGCCCCTCCTATATTGGTCAGTACACCAATCGTAGGTTGTATAATAGGTTGCAAGGCCTCCATTTCTCCCATTTCAGAAATACCAGCCTCGAAAATGCCAAGCTCGGTATGTTCGTTCATCATCCATACGGACAATGGAACACCTATCTGCGAATTATAGCTTCGTGGAGAACGAGTTATTACTTTTTCCGGACTTAGCAACTGATAAATCCATTCTTTTACAACCGTCTTTCCGTTACTACCTGTAATTCCTACAACAGGTACCTGATATTGTTCCCGGTGTTTGGCTGCCAGACGCTGCAAAGCCTTCAGCGTATTGGCTACTTGCAGGAAGTTAGCATCAGAGTAATGAGAAAGATCTTCCGGGACATCAGTTACCACAAAATTCCTTACACCTCTGGCATAAAGTTCCGGTATATATTTGTGTCCGTCGTTACGTTTTGTCTTCAGAGCGAAAAACAAAGTTTCCTCAGGAAAGCATAAGGAGCGGCTGTCTGTAAGAATCCAGTCAATGCTCGCCGCATGACTTCCTATTCTGTTAGCTCCGATGACGGAGGTTATTTCTTCAATCGAGTTTGACATAATGCTATTTCATTTTGTACGTCTAAGTACGGGAATTTTTCTTTTAACCTTTCTATCTTTAACATAATTTGACTTAGAAAAGTATAATAAGCTTCCGATTTAGCATCAAATGGACGATGTTCGAGAGCTTTTCTTATTTCTTGCCAGTCTTTCATTATACGTAATGTATCTGCCGTAAAGAAGCTGCTACAAAAACACTCCCATATATAATTTACGGCAAGTGGAGTAGGATGAAGCATATCGTCGGCATAAAAACGGTAATCACGCAATTCATCTAACATAATCTCGTACGAAGGGAAATAATGGCACGATGGAATTTCCCGACATAACTTTTCGATGGCCAACAGTAATACAGCCTTATTCAGTTGATTGCCGTGCATACCATCTTTGGCATGCCGTATCGGACTAACTGTAAACAGAAATTGCGCATCCGGATTTATCAGATGTATTTTCTTAAGCAAGGAACCAAAAACCGATACAACCTCTTCCACTCCCAGTAACCTACGCGTGAACAGTCGGTCGGGTAACTTATGGCAATTGCCAACAATCTCGCCTGTTTCCTTCCATTCGTACACACGTGCCGTTCCCCACGTAAAAATAATCCATCGGGCTTTTCCAAGCATTTCTCTACCTTTCACGATGCGGAGGTTTATTTTTTCCAGACATTCCGACTGGTCTGTCGAAGAGAACGAACTATGATGCATCAAACTGTACCATATCCCTTTGTCAAAACGTAAATCTTCCTCATGATACGTTTTGCCATCAAGCAATATAGACATAGATTTTGCTATTGACAGGGGATTATATAAGACACCAAAAGGATTGACATCACAATCGAACTTATTATCAGACAACAGTTTCCCTATATTTTCAGCGAAACAAGATCCCCATAACGAAATTGAATCCGAATGACGAATTTCTCCTTGTCCAACAGGCAATTCTACTTTCGTTCTAAACTCCATATGCACACACTGTTCATTATTTTTTGTGCAAATGTAAACACAATACACATATTTTACGTAATTCTGGAAAACTTCTGTTAGTACCTTATACAAAGGACTTTGGGATAATTACCCGTTTTTGAGGTAACGACTTGGCAACGGTACAATCTGCTGCGTTCTACCTTGAATTGCTTTCAAGTAACTCGTTTCTGTGTACAAAAATAATAGAATAGTCCGATGCACACAAGGTACATCAAAGAAAAAGTTCGACTATTTGTTTAGTTTGTTTAATCGCATTACAATCGAAGTTTGACTTCTACCCATTTTGTTTGCAATATATTTGACACTCTTACCTTCATTGTGCAGTTTCAATAAAAATTGGTCTGCTCTTCTTGTCCATCTTTTATTGGCGTTAGGGTGCTTTACATAGCTTTCTTCTGACACCTTTTCGGGGTGCAAGAATTCATCCACAAATACAGACGGGAAACGCTTATCGTATAATACAAGCGTTTTTATCTTAGCCCTTGTTATTGCAACATAGAATAATCTTCTTTCTTCTCCGTATGGGAATTGGTCGCTCTTAGTGAGCACATAGTTAAGCACAGGGTCGTCACTCACCTGTGATGGGAAACCGTATGTATCTTTATTGCATTGTAAGAGTATTACATAATTCGCTTCAAGACCTTTTGACTTATGTACGGTTAAAAACTCTATTTTTCGTCCTCCTATCACATAGTAGAATCTATTACCCTCTTTAATTGATTGGTACATAAAAGAGAGGTAGTAATCATCAAAAGAGTAACGCCCCAATAGGAATATTGATTTATCCGATGGAATAGAAGCCACAAGTTGCCCTATCGTATTGCAGTAATCTCGTCTATCATAAGCATAGAATTCCAACTCGGTTCTCATTTCTGAGCTGAACGAATGGATATTCTTTTGTATTTGGGCTTTATTGCGTTGTATAAAGTTCGACGATAAAGAAACCAAAGGCTCTCCAAACCTGTATGTAGTTTCAATCTTGTTTATCTCCGTTGCTCCAAAATATTCGGGGAATTGATTGAATAGAGCCATATCACTTCCCGAAAAACGATAAATAGACTGCCAATCATCACCCACACAATACAACTTTGCAGGAGGATTACCCTCTCGCAATACTTTCAAGAAGTTGTAACGGTCAACAGAAATATCTTGAAACTCATCCACTATGATATAATCATATTCAACAGGGTGTGAAGTACGACATATCTCAGTGGCTTGAAGAATAGCATCGGTAAAATCAATTTGGTCACTATCGCTTAACGCATTTATGTAGTGTTCATATACAGGTTGAAATATATTCTTGATGATAAACACACTTCGTTCATCATCTGCATTTTTGGCTTGTTTCAAAACCTCTTTAACTGATTTACAACTTGATTTTACCAATGTAACGAAAGTAACAACAAGTCGTATAAACGCCTTTTCCTGCTTGCTACCTTTGGGTAGTACTAAATCGTATAACTCCTCATCGGTCTTTTCTTGAATTGGTACACCTGCTTCAGCTAATAGTTTACGGAGTTTATCCCTAATATCAGAATAATGGAAATCTGCACTTGATGTCACTAAAAGTTGTGTACCAAATTTCTCGTGAGCCGCTTTTTTCCAAGTTATACCATCATTGTATTTCTGATTGGCTTCTTCGTAGGTTATACCCTTGTCTTTTGCGAACCAAGCAGGAACAAGCCCGTGTTCATCAACTCCGAAATGTTCAAGATAGATGCGTTTGGTTACTCCTCCTTGCTTAAAATATATTGAGAAGTCGGGACGATATTGTGAGTGCATCTCATCTGCTAATTGATGTTCGTATGGTTCTTCATATCTGAATTTCACTCCCAGCGAGGACAAAGCAAAGCATATTTTTTGTTCTTGTTCACTTCTCACATATATGGCTCTGCCGTCCATATCGGGGAACATCGCCTTTAGCTGCACATTCTTTTGCTCTGATAATTGCTCTCGTCTTTCATTCTTGCGTTGTTCCCAATCGGCTTCATTCGTTTGGTAATCAACAAAGTATTCCACTATACTTTTTTTGAAAGACGATTTATCTAACAATTTGTGATATATATTAACAAACAATGAATCTGTATTGTCGCAAATCGATGGTTTTGTGCCTGTTGTTTTGCCTATAATATCAATGGCTAACTTATGGAATGTGTAACCTTTCAATCCATTGGTCGCCATTCTTTCGGTTAGTTCGGCTGCTGCTTTGTTGGTATAACTGATAAGTAAAATTCTTTCAGGTGCGATACCCTTGATTTCGGTGAGATATTTAACCTTACCGACAATTGAAGAGGTTTTACCACTACCTGCACTGCTGACTACTAAACAATTATCCTCTTCTGAAACTATTGAGCGTCTTTGTTGCTTGTCTAATGGGTATTTTAGGCAATGGTCGAAAAAGTCCCTGTGCGTGTCAAGTAGAAAGGTTATAACACCATCATTATGTTGTTTTACAAGTTTGTTGATTCTTCCAAAGTCGTTAATGAATTTGGATATGGTTTCTGATGGAGTGATGTTAAAGGCTTCAAGTTTCTTCAGAAGTGAATATGCCTCTTGGAAATGTACCTTATAATGATTGATGAAATTTTTTTCTTGCGTTGCGGAGATTACCCTGCCAGAAAAGCCATTATTCAAGTCTGAGGGAATATCTATAAACGCCCTCTCATTAAGAGCCGATAATCTCTCTCTTGCTTGCTCATAATTTGATTTCTCGCTATATGCAGATATATGGTTTAGCTTTTCTGCAAGCTCTTTGGATTTGTTTTTTAGGCGTGTTCGTACCATCGCTATTACAATAACCGAAATAGCAATTATACAAATAACCAAAATAAACGCCCATTGCATATTAAAAAAAAGCAGTTGATAATATTTGCTTTGCATAAAAATTAGCGTACTACGGAAATACGGAATTTATAGCAAAAAATTATTTTCTTTAAAATAATCTATTACATCTTCATCCGAAGTTGCTTCATCTACTGCGTTTAAAATTTTTACGAAGTCCTCAAACTTATCTGTTTCATAACCCCCACAAGTTGTAAATTCTTCATCGCAAAAGAAAATCATTTCTCCCGGAATGGTCATTGAGCCTGCTCCATTAAGACTCCTAAATCTATGGCTTACTGCCCAACCTGTAAATTCTCCTTTGTGATATTTAGCGACATTTTCTTTTAGAAAAGCAAGTTGTTCTGAAAGTTTCTTGGTGTATTTGTTCAAATCAGATTTGGCTTCTTCCTTTTCTTTTTTTGCTCGTGAATACTCTCCACGAGAGTATTGAGAAGAATAACCATTGGGGGCAAAAATATCCATAGAAGATTCTGCTGATTCAATTTTTCTCTCACAGCGATTTATTTTAGATATCAAATTCTTGATTTCATCGCTAATTTTCATAATAGGCTCGATAGTAGTTACATCAATAAACATACTATCAACTCTTGTTGATATTGGCTCATAAGAATCAGGGTGATAGAGATAGTCTTTAAGCGTCTCTTTAACCAATTTCTCAGCTTTTTCCTCGTTAGAGAGTGTACAAGAAGTTATAACTAAAGCGGATAATACTAAAAACTTTTTCATAATCTGTCGTATTATTGGGTTATTTCTCAGGGAATAAACTTGTTAAGGCTCTTCTAATGGCTTGACGGATATCATCAGCTTCTGTTTCGCCTTGTCCTTCTGCTGTACAAGAACATATCATTTCATTAGTTTTTGCAGAGCTAAACTGTATAGTTACTTCTATTGTGTAACCTAAACCTCTATTACGCCTGCCACTCTCACCATAATTGACGATTAGAGTTTCATTAGATAATTCGGGTTTAAGTTCGGGTAATATGATATATCCTTCTTTTATTAGTATTCCTGCTATTACATCACTTGGATTAACACTTTTGGTGGTTGAAGAACCATAGATACCGTATTGCCCACCATATGTACCTCCTGTGCTTGATGTCAATTCCTTTGTTGGGGAAATGTATGCGTATTTATACATTTCAATAGGAGCATTCCTCACTATTACAGGCATTCGAAGTGGTGCACATCCATTCATTAATATAATGGCACAAATAGCTAATAACCATTTTTTTATTACGCTCATACACTACATTTTTTTAATCTCCAGTTCCCAAAGGAATTTAACCTATTAAAGAAGCGTGGAACTGTATGCCACATTCTTTACTTGAAGGTCGTAGGAAACCATAGATGCAGATGTAACAATAGCAGCCCACGCTATATGCGTGAGAACCACTATGCTATCCTTGCATCTAATTGAAAATTTCCTACGTTTTCAAGTACAAGATAAGCATAACGCTTCTTCTTTTTTTCGTATGTCTTGGAAAGAGTTGCCTCAATCCAATACAAAAGTATGAAAAATCCGTGATATACCATTCTACTATCACGGATTTTTTTGATTTACAGTTTCATACTTCTATTCTGTCTTGGCTTCGGTATTCCGATAGCTTCTCTGAACTCATTCATCTTCTTTCTGAACCAGCTCACGTGTGAAACCCCGTCTATCTTGAAATCGAATTTACCGTTTTCATCCTGTTTGATGGAGCAGACGGAGTGTCGGGTATCAAAACTTCGGTTAAATTCGGAAGAATAGAGTTCGCCTTTTATCCCGACCTCCTTGAACTCGCACAGTCTTCTGATTATCCCGTCATTAAAGCCCAAACGTTCACGCAGGAAACTTATCACGGGCATCAGCTTCTCCACATACGGAAAGTAGCGTCTGACAAAATCCGCAAACTCCGACAGCTTGCGGTGCTGTTGCTCGTAAGCGTTTCTTATCTCCTGTATCTGCTTGGCTTGTTGCCGTTCCCGTTGTCGGGCTTCGTCTTCAAGTTCAAGGATGCGGTCTTGCAAGTCCTCGTTCCTGCGTTCCAACGATTTCATCTTTCCACTTCCGAAAAGAGAGCCCACACTGCTTGCAAGGGCGGTTGCCGTATCGGTGGCTGCGCTTTTGAGCTTGTCGGTACGGATTTCCGCTTTCACCTGCTTCAGTTCCTCCTGCGCCTTGGCTTTCTTCTCCTGCAACAGTCTGGTTTCAGTTTCGAGGACTTCATTCTTCTTTTTCAAGTCCCTATAATACTGCATGGTGGTGGTGTGCCGTGCTTCCGAACCCCGTACCCCACGCTGCAATCCGTATTTCGCCATCACCCTTGCGTAATTGTCGTGGTAGGCGACCAGGGTCTGGCGGTTGAACAGGTCATCGGCACACAAACGGACGGAATTTGTTTTCTTGCGGTACTTGCGCTTGCCATCAGCCTGTTCTTTCTTGGCTTTGCGCCTTTCACCCGTCACGATGGGAACAACGGCTGCGTGGATGTGCGGAGTCTTCTCGTCCATGTGTAGATGTGCGGCAACCACATTGTCTTTGCCGAATGTGGCTTGCAGCCATTGGATGCTGTCGCTGCACCATTCATCGAGTTCTCCTTTTTCCTGTATGTTCATCATGTCCTCGTGCGTACCCGACAAGACCACCCGAACGACACGGACTTGGTCGTGTGTGATTTTCCGTCTGATGCCTGCCGTGTTCAGCCTGTGGGCAATCGCTTCATCCCTGCCGTGAACGCCATTGGGGTATTCGACAAGCACCCTGTTCAGATGCGTTCTTGTCGGGTCGGCGTTTTTAGGTATTATCTTTCTCTCTATATGGTCGGACTGCGTGGTGTCCGATGTACCCTTTGCTTTCTTTATGTCCAATGAAAAATATCCCATATTATTTCTATTTTTGCGGTTATCGTTATGTCTCTTCTCTCTGCCTGTGACATCGGCTCACAGGGTTTATTATGCAAATGAACCATTGCTGCACTCGGCATAATCCAAACGAGTTTGGCTTCTGCTCTCGTTTGCACAGGGTTTCCAAAGGGATTTCCCTTTGGCTCGATAGGGTGTTTTTAGCGTTACGGAGTAATGCGTGAAGAAAACGCCCTATTGAGCTATGGTATTTCTGTCTAAATACCTTGGGAGAGCGGACGTGCATATTACAGATGAAATCCCCCTTTCTTTTTCGGTGGCTGCATCATCCGTCTTTCGGATTGGACTTGCTTTTTCTCCTTTATCGGCTCTGCCGATTGGGACAAGGGCTTACCGCACAGGTAGTCGTTCAAGTCCTTATAATCACGATAGTACAGCGACTTATCAAGCAGCCGTTCCCCGAACTTCTCTTTCAGCTTCTTGCAGGTGCTCCGTCCAGCCGTGTCGTTATCAAGGAAACAGCCGATTCGGGTGTAGGTCTCCAATATGCTTTCCGCTTTCGCAAGATTGGAAACGGAGTTCAGTATGACATAGTCCTGCGTGTCCAATCGTGGGTATTGCGGATTGTTTCTTACTCGGATGGTAAGGAATGAGAGGTAATCCATGAACCCCTCGAACAGGTAACACATACATCGTTGTCCGTCCTGCTGTCGGATATGGGTGATGTCTTTCGGGGCGACACATCCCTTGAAGTATCTGTTGCGCACTTCATATCCTCCTGCCATGTTCGGAAAGCCGATGGCAAAATAGGGTTTGTCGGCATTCATAAACCGAAGCTCCCTGCATTCCCTTTTGGCAAGTCCGATGTTTATTCCCCTTTCTTGCAGATAGGCTATAAGAGCAGGAGAGGACAACTCACCAACCCTTAATCCCTGATAAGGCTGATTGTCGGAATGCTGTCTGCCAAAAGAGAACGATGCAGGGCGGATGTATGCTGTCCGCTCCCCTATGCGTTTCAGCAGATAGGCTACATCTTCCGAACGGTAGAGTTCCGCTGCCAATGCGAGGATGTTTCCGCCTTTGCCGATGCCGAAGTCGTACCATTTTTCAAGCTCGGTGTTTACCTTGAACGATGCGTCCGTTTCTTCCCGTAGCGGTGATTTATACCACAGGTTCTTGCCTTGTTGCTTTACAGGCGTATAGCCCAGACTTTGCAGATAGTCTGCCAGTTTGATTTGCTTTACATCTTGGATTGTCATATTACATACGGTTTTGAAGTTGATGAAAATTTGTTGATTTGATGAATTGTCAATGTAATATATTTATATACAGCCTCGTAACCTCTCAACATCTTCTCAACAAACCACTCGCCAAAAGAGAAATCAACAAACGGGTGTCGGTGGTCTCTCAACTTCTCTTTTGGCTTGTTGAGATTTTGTTGAGAATGTATATCGTTTATTGTCAGTGTATTTATACCCATATTCAACAATTCAACAGAAAAATGATAATATTACAGGGATTCAAGTTGCTCCCTTGTGACGGTGTAGAAGCGTCCCACTCTCCTTATCGGCTCATACCGACACTCCCGATTGCAGTTGAACTGGTAGGTGGTATAAGTCAGTCCGTTTGGCGCAGGGGTCAGTTTCCAACATTCCTGCAACACTTTTCGGACTTGGTGTTTCTCCACCTTTACCTGTGAGTGTACCAGCAAAAGAAGAATGTCGCTGTAACAGAAAGAGAATGTATCCGTGCCGACACTGTCCATGATGTCAAGGACAAGTTCGTGCATCTCTATCTCCAACCGGTTACGGTTGCTGCGGATAATCTTCTGCAAGGCTTCTGTATGCAGCAATGTGGGGTTGAACCACATCCGGCTTTCCTTTTCGGTGAACAGTTTTCTGTGTTGCAGGAAATGGAGAAAGGCGGGTATCTCCGCTTTCAGCTTTTGCAGGAAGTCGGTATCATCGGACTGCAAGCGGTCTATCTTGCGCACCCAATAGCGTGTTTCCCCTGCGTCTATGATTACGGGCAGATGCTCGTTGTTGGAGCACAGCACGAATTTGGCGAAGAACGCAATCTCGTCACGGTCTTTGCCTTTGGCTTCTACCTTGTAGGAAAGTGTGGTGCTGAGGTTCTTCAACCGTTCGCTGTCCTCCCTGCGGTTGAGCAACACCTCATCCACCACGATGAGCAGTTTGCCAGCCCAATCGGAATTGAACTGGCTTCGGAAGTCCTCGTTGGTGTTAAAAGTTACATTGTTCTGAAAGAGGAGTTTCAGAAAGTTCAGGAATGTGCTTTTGCCTGTGTTGCGTTCTTCCGATACCAACAGCAGGATAGGCAACTTCTGAATCGGTTGCAGGTAGAGCAGTTGCAGATAGTCCATCCCCAACTCGTATTGTTCCCCGAAGATGTGCCGTACCAAAGATTGGATATGCGATAAATCGCCCTCCTGCGGTCGGTGGTCTATCGGTTCGTAAAGGTTAAGGAACTTACCGACCACGGAACGGTAGCCGATGTGTTCGGGTACGGTGCAGAAGCCGTCATACTTGGGAACGCTGCCGATGTAATCCTTGCCGTAATCCTGTCGCAGGGTCTCGTTGTTCCATGCGATGCGTTTCTTCACATACCCTCCGTTCAGTCTCGGTTGCTCCACAATCTTGTAGAGCGTTGTCCCGACACGGATAAATTCTTCCTTTGCCATGCCGCCATCCGATGGCGGTCTGTGGCTGTCCTGTTGTTCGATAGCTGACATAATCAAATGGTTTTAAGTTTGAAAATTACCAGCTACAAAAATATAATCAATTATCGGATAGGTTGTTATGCAAAACACGGCAGAATGGTGACAAATAGCCCCCGAAACAAAAACTTTCAATGGTTTGGGGCAGGAAACGGGTTGTGCAAACGGAAAAACTCCCGAAAAGCAAATGTCGGATTACGCTTTTCGGGAGAAAAAATCAGAGCGTCTGTCGTTCTGTCGTACTGACTTAATGAATTACTGACTTACCGAGTGAATAATGTCAGGCATTCAGCTACGAGAAGTATTCGGATTTGGATATACCGTTGGTATTCAGCGAGAAGAAGATGCTTGTTTTCTCTTTTCGCAGGTACAGTCTTTCAAGAACGGCATTGCGTACCCGTTCCGCTCCGAATGTGCCGATATGGAAAGCGAGGGTAACTATCGCTTCAAGGTTGTAAACCTCCATACTGCAATTATCGGATACCCGTATGCTTCGCCTTATCCCGTATTCCCTTAAAACTCCGCTCTTGCAAAGAGCCTTCAGCCCTGCACGGAATGTCGGGGCGGTTACTCCGAACAGGTCGCAAAGTTCCCATTCGCTCATGGCGGTTGCGCTAATGTCGGTCGGCAAGGTGATGTTGCCGTTGCCGTCCGTTGTGATGATGCTTCGTTTCATGGCTATGCTTGGTTATGGGGTTACACTTCCGAACGATGCGTTCAGCTTGTTGCCGAACGTCGTCAGGTCATTGTCAAGTTTCTGTGTGGTTATCTTCGCATAGATTTGAGTCGTGACAATGTTCGTGTGTCCCAGAACACGGCTCACGCTTTCAATGGGCATCCCCTTGCTAAGAGCCAGTGTTCCAAACGTATGACGTGCGCAATGGTAGGAGATTTGCTTCTCTATTCCGCATTCCGCCATTACCTTTTTCAGCTGTTTGCACATCGTCCAATAGTTGATTTTTCCGAAAACCAGCTTGTCTTCCGACAGATACTTGTACCGTTCGATTATCTGCAAGGGAATATCCAGCAGCTTCACTTGGAACGGGACATTTGTCTTGTGCCGTTTCGACAATATCCATTTCTCACCGTTCACCTCCACTATTTCATCCGTTGTGAGTTCTTTCATATCCACGAAAGACAAGGCGGTGAAGCAGGCGAAAATGAACAGGTCTCGCACCAATGCGAGGGTGGGGTTGTCAAACTCGTGCGCCATGATTCTTTTGATTTCGTCCTCTGTCAGATATTCCCGTTCCTTAACATTCGGGCTGATATGGAACTGCGCAAACGGATTTCTCGGTATCAGTCCGTTATAGTGCGCACGCATGACCACGCCTTTCAGCCACATGCAGTTCAGCCAGATGGTGGCGTTTTTCAGTCCCCGTTCAGCCGTAAGATAAGCCGCAAACTCCTTGATGAAGTCGGGTGTAAGTTCCAGCATGGACATATCCGTCCGTCTGTAGAATGACTTGATAAAGGCTGCGACATAGTTCCTTGCCCTTACCATGACCTTGTATGTGCCGATGCTGCGGTCTTTGCCGACACGTTTCAGGAAGTTGGCGCAATCCTTGTCAAAAGCCTTTATCAGTGTCTCATACTCGCTTCCTACCCCTTGGTAGGCATTGCGCACCATTTCAGCCGTTACGTATGCCTCTCGGTCGGATATGCGCTGATAGTGCTTGATGATTTGCGCCTTGATGTTGTCCAATGCCAGATTGATGTTCCGTGCTTCGGCACTCTTGCCTTTGGCTCGGTTGCCTTTCGCATCCCAAAGGGTTTTCGGGATGGTCTGCTTGCAACTGAACTGCGCCACAGTACCGTTGATTGTCACTCGTCCCATGATGGGGACAATACCGTCTTTCTCCTTGCTGCCGTTCACGTAGAACAGCACTTTGAATGTACTTCTTGCCATACTCGTTTTTTTGTTTGCAAAGTTAAATATCAACGAGTTAGACCTTGATACGCAAATCGGTGACAAACGGTGCAATAGCATCTCTCATATGTTAAATCTTACTCTTTCACGGGTAATGATTTGCAAACCATTCTTCTTCTTAAATCCGCTTTTCTTTGCGTTTTCCGATTTTTCGGCTTGTCATCATTTGACACCGTAGCAACTCTGATATTAAGTCGTTTAGCGTCATTTCTCCCGTTTTTCGAGGTTATTCCAGAGATTTATCGTATTTTTGTGAAATTAATATTGAATAAAGATCGGATGGAACAACCCATTTCTTACGAATTGTTGAATAAAATAGATAGCCCGAAGGATTTGCGTCAACTTCCTGTCGAGTCTTTACCTGAGGTCTGCCGAGAACTCAGAGATAAAATCATAGATGAACTTTCACGTAACCCTGGCCACTTTGGCTCAAGTCTGGGAGTTATCGAGCTTACGGTAGCTCTTCATTATATATTTAATACGCCCTACGACCGTATTGTATGGGACGTTGGACATCAGGCGTACGGACACAAGATACTGACCGGACGCCGGGATCGCTTTTGTACAAACCGAAAGCTAAACGGATTATGTCCTTTTCCCTCACCGGCGGAAAGCGAATACGATACGTTTACTTGTGGACATGCCTCAAATTCTATCTCCGTAGCTTTGGGTATGGCTGTAGCAGCAGCCCGAAAAGGTGAAGAAGACCGCCATGTCGTGGCAGTAATTGGAGACGGTTCTATGAGTGGAGGACTGGCCTTCGAAGGATTGAACAATGCTTCTTCTACTCCTAACAACTTACTGATTATCCTGAATGACAACAACATGGCAATCGACCGCAGTGTAGGAGGAATGAAACAATATTTACTGAACCTGCAAACATCGGAAGGTTACAACCGGTTACGGTACAAAATTTCCAGAAAGCTGCATCAATGGGGAGTACTGAATGAAGAACGTCGGAAAAGCCTGATCCGTTTCAACAACAGCCTGAAGTCGATGCTTACCCAGCAACAGAATATTTTTGAAGGAATGAACATCCGTTACTTCGGTCCGATAGACGGACACGATGTATTGGGCCTGACTAAAGTTCTGAAAGAAATAAAGGACATGAAAGGACCTAAACTGCTTCATATCCATACCGTAAAAGGAAAAGGTTTCAAACCAGCCGAAGAAGCAGCTACTATTTGGCATGCTCCCGGTATATTTGATAAAGAAACAGGGGAACGAATTGTAAGCGATACAAGCGGAATGCCTCCTTTGTTTCAGGATGTATTTGGCAAGACGTTACTGGAACTGGCTAAGAAAAACGACAAAATAATCGGTGTAACTCCTGCTATGCCGACAGGATGTTCTATGAATATTCTGATGAAAGCCATGCCAGACCGAGCATTTGATGTTGGCATCGCCGAAGGTCATGCTGTTACGTTTTCAGGTGGAATGGCTAAAGAAGGACTGCTTCCCTTCTGTAATATTTACTCGTCGTTCATGCAACGAGCATACGATAATATTATCCACGATATCGCCATACAGAAACTTAATGTCGTTTTATGTCTGGATCGTGCCGGATTGGTAGGAGAAGACGGGCCAACGCATCACGGAGTATTCGATATGGCCTATTTACGTCCTATCCCCAATCTGACAATTGCTTCGCCTTACAACGAACAAGAACTGCGCCGGCTAATGTATACAGCTCAGCTTCCCGATCAAGGACCGTTCGTCATCCGATATCCGCGTGGACGAGGGGTACTTACAGACTGGGAATGTCCACTGGAAGCTGTAGAAGTCGGAAAGGGCAGAAAGTTGAAAGACGGCTCCGATTTAGCTGTCATCACAATTGGACCGATTGGCAATACAGCTGCCAAAGCCATTGCCGAGGCCGAAAGTACACAAAAATGCAGCATTGCCCACTACGATCTCCGTTTCCTGAAACCTTTGGACGAAGCATTATTACACGAAATAGGAAAAAAATTTTCGCGTATAGTGACTGTAGAAGACGGAGTACTAAAAGGAGGAATGGGCAGCGCTATTCTGGAATTTATGTCAGATAACAACTATACTCCGATGGTCAAACGTCTGGGCATTCCGGATCATTTCATCCAACATGGTCCAGTTGGCGCCTTACATGCTATTTGTGGCATAGACCAAACAGGTATATATAATACATTAATCCATATTCTGAACTCATGAAGATTATCATTGCCGGCGCAGGTGCTGTAGGGACACACTTGGCCAAACTCTTATCGGGTGAGAAACAAGATATTATCCTAATGGACGACGATGAGGAAAGACTTGGCAGGCTGGGAAGCAACTTCGACCTGCTGGCCGTAAACATTTCTCCGACCTCCATTTCGGGACTAAAAGAAGCAGGAGTGGCAGGAGCCGACCTATTCATTGCAGTTACTCCTGACGAAAGCCGGAACATGACAGCTTGTATGCTTGCGACCAGCTTAGGAGCAAAAAAAACGGTAGCTCGTATTAATAATTATGAATACCTGCTTCCCAAACATAAGGAGTTTTTCGCCAAGCTGGGGGTGGACTCTCTTATTTATCCTGAAATGCTGGCAGCAAAAGAAATTGTAGATGCTGTCAAGATGAGCTGGATTCGCCAATGGTGGGAATTTGCCGGAGGAGCACTTGTACTACTGGGAACGAAAATGCGAGAAACAGCAGAAATACTGAATGTCCCCCTTCACGAGCTGGGAGGAAGAAATATTCCTTTTCACATCGTAGCTATCAAACGAGGAAGCGAAACCATTATTCCACGAGGTGATGATGCCATCCTGCTGAACGATATCGTGTATTTCACCACTACAAAGAAATATATTCCTTACATCCGGAAGATAGCCGGTAAAGAAAATGAAGCTGATATTCGTAATGTCATGATTATGGGAGGTAGCCGGATTGCCGTACGAACCGTACAATACATGCCGGAATATATGCGTACCAAAATCATCGAAAGTGACTTCAACCGCTGTAACCGATTGACGGAATTAGTGGATGACAAAGTTATGATTATTAATGGTGACGGAAGAGATATGGAGCTTCTTCTGGAAGAAGGCATCAAAAATACGGAAGCCTTTGTAGCACTGACGGGAAACTCAGAAACCAATATCCTTGCCTGTCTGGCTGCCAAACGTTTGGGGATAACCAAGACAGTAGCCGAAGTAGAAAATATTGACTATATCAGTATGGCAGAAAGTCTGGATATCGGTACGGTAATCAATAAGAAATTTATCGCAGCTAGTCACATATACCAGATGATGCTGGATGCCGACGTTTCGAATGTAAAGTGTTTGACCTTCGCCAATGCCGATGTTGCCGAATTTACAGTTAAAGCCGGTTCACGTATTACACGTTCTCAGGTGAAAGACGTAGGCCTTCCCAAAGGAGCAACAATCGGAGGACTTATCAGAAACGGAGAAGGTATCCTGGTTACAGGTAATACAACGATCATGGAAAACGACCATGTTGTAGTATTCTGCCTGGGTATGATGATAAAGAAACTGGAGAAATTCTTTAACTGACAAAACAAGAACTATATTCCGATTTTAATACTGAATTGGAATATAGTTCTTGTTTATTTGTATATGCCTGAAAGAATCTATAAAAGAATTTCCCTAAAATATACACACAACTCACATTTCCAACGCTGTCAAAACAGACTTTTTAGTAAACTCTTATCAGATCCAACCAAAGGAAACCCTACGGTACGACAGTTCGCTATCAGCACAAAATAAAAATAGAACAAAAATATCAACAATAACTTCATATTTTCTTACTTGGCCCAGCAACTTTCAGTCCTTATAAAATGACCTAATTTTCCTCACATCAAGCAACAGAGATTTTGTTTTTTTATACAATCCTCCTAAAAAGACTAAAAATAAATGTGTATCTTTGCAGCCGTTTTCAGATGGGTATTAATGATGGGTAAACAAATAAGGATAATTGCAATTCTCTTTTCTTTCCTTATAATAACGATTATAGGGAATCTTGTTTATGCACCCTCATTAACAGACAATAAAAAATTCTCTTTTCAATTTGATTCTACCTACAGCGAACTTCAGGAACCTCAGCAACCATCCGAAAGAACGCTTCAGTATTTGTCAACACAAAACAATACAGATATACCAAACAGAACCATAATTGCTCATAAGGTCAATACTTATGACTTTAAGTCTGCATTACGAAATGCGACCAATCCTCTCTGCCAAATAGAATATGGTGTGAGCAGACAAGTACGTTTCGCATGCTTCAATCACCCTCCTTTAAACAAAAGAATCTCCTATTATATCTATACACTGGAAAAAATATTGATTTAGTTTCTCTATAACGATAGAGATACTCAATATTCATTTTCCTCTTTATATGGTAAAGAGCGTTTTACCATATAAAAGTTATATGTTCGATTTATCAATATAAAGTTTTATTTATGTTTTTCACATTTTTAATTGTCGTCATTCTGACGGCCATAGCTCTGGTGGTAGCCGCTATGACAATCGCAAAGCTTATTGCACCGCGGTCGTTCAATCCACAGAAAGGAGAACCTTACGAATGTGGTATACCGACCCGAGGACAGTCATGGGTACAATTTAAGGTAGGATATTACCTGTTTGCCATCCTGTTCTTGATGTTCGATATTGAAACAGTATTCTTGTTTCCGTGGGCAGTAGTAGTCAACGAAGTCGGAACCTATGCACTGGTGTGTGTGGCATTTTTCTTATTAGTATTAATATTGGGCCTGGCATATGCTTGGCGGAAAGGAGCGCTGGAATGGAAATAAAGAAACCTCAAATCCGCTCAATGAAATACGATGAGTTCAAGAACAACGACTACTTGCAACGCATGGTAGACGAACTGAACCGCGACGGTGCAGGAGTCATCATCGGAACAATCGATGAACTTATCGAATGGGGAAGAAGTAATTCACTCTGGTCGCTTACCTTCGGTACCAGCTGCTGC
The DNA here is from genome assembly GCF_037890145.1 of Phocaeicola sp. HCN-6420. Lineage (NCBI taxonomy): Bacteria > Pseudomonadati > Bacteroidota > Bacteroidia > Bacteroidales > Bacteroidaceae > Phocaeicola > Phocaeicola sp. HCN-6420. Next base: position 26,578 of record NZ_JBBKBJ010000026.1, on the reverse strand, counting down.
GCCATCGAATTCATGGCATTGGGAGCAGCACGTTACGATATGGCACGTTTCGGATTCGAAGTAACCCGTAACTCTCCTCGACAGGCTGACATGATTATGGTACTGGGAACAATCACTTATAAAATGGCTCCGGTACTAAAACGTCTGTACGACCAGATGGCAGAACCGAAATATGTTATTGCCGTAGGTGGATGTACTATTTCAGGAGGGCCATTTATCAAGTCCTACCACGTAGTTAATGGTATCGATAAAATCATTCCGGTCGACGTATATATTCCGGGATGTCCTCCACGTCCGGAAGCTTTTTACTACGGTATGATGCAACTCCAGCGTAAAATAAAAGTAGAGAAATTCCTTGGAGGCGTAAACCGTCAGGAAAAGAATCCCGAATCACAAAAGGAGAGTGAAAAATAGTAAACGATAGGAAAATAGCGATTTATGAATATAACAGAAAAAATTTCCCGATTAGTGCCCGATATCACTATTGTCGAGCAAGGTGACCAAGTGATAACCATTCCGGCAGAATCGTTCCATCAAATAGCCGAAGCCTTGAGAAATGACAAGGACGAACCGATGGACTTCCTGCGAGATATTGTAGGAATGGACTGGCAGGAAAGCGGTCTGGGAGCACTTTATTATCTGGAATCAAGCAAGACTTACAACCGCATCGTACTCAAGACATCAACAACCGACCGCGAACACCCTTATCTACCGTCGGTTTGCGACTTGTGGAAAACAGCGGAAATCAAGGAACGCGAGGTATTCGATTTCTTCGGTATTCGTTTCCTGAATAACCCGGATATGCGACGCCTGTTCTTGCGCGAGGACTGGAAAGGCTATCCGTTGCGTAAAGATTACGACATGAATTCTAATCCACTGAATATGGAGAACGAAGAAAATGCCGATATTACTGATGAATATTACCTCAATCCGGACGGAACCATTGCCGATAAGAAAAATATCGTTTTCGGACAACAAGATTTTGTGGTCAATATCGGGCCACAGCACCCGTCAACTCACGGTGTTCTTCGCTTGCGTACCTCACTCGAAGGTGAAACCATCAGCAAAGTAGACCCAATCTGTGGATATATCCATCGTGGAATAGAAAAAATGAACGAAAGTTTGACTTATCCGCAGACACTTGCGCTGACCGACCGTCTGGATTATCTGAGTGCACATCAAAACCGCCATGCATTGTGCATGTGTATTGAAAAGGCAGCAGGCATCGAAATTTCAGAACGTGCGCAGTACATCCGTACCATCATGGATGAACTTCAGCGTATCGACTCTCACTTGCTGTTCTATTCTTGTCTGGTAATGGATATGGGAGGACTTACTCCATTCTTCTATGGTTTCCGTGAACGTGAAATGATTCTCGATATCTTTGAAGAGACAACCGGCGGACGATTGATACAGAACTATAATATGATTGGTGGTGTACAAGCTGATCTGCATCCTGACTTCCAGCGCAAAGTAAAAGAATTCATCAAGCACTTGCGCAGTGTCATCAAAGACTATCACGATATCTTTACAGGAAACGTGATTGCCACTACCCGTCTGAAAGGAATCGGTGTGCTGAGTCGTGAAGACGCCATTTCACTGGGAGTAACAGGAGGTTCCGGACGTGCTTCTGGCTGGGCAAATGATGTCCGCAAACATCATCCTTATGCCATGTACGATAAAGTAGATTTCAAGGAAATCACTTATACGGAAGGTGACTCATTTGCACGTTACATGGTACGTATGGATGAGATTATGGAATCATGCCATATCATCGAACAGTTGATAGACAACATTCCGGAAGGAGAATATCGTGTAAAGACCAAGCCAATCATCAAGTTACCGGAAGGTAATTACTCAGCAGCTGTAGAAACCAGCCGTGGAGAATTCGGTGTAATGCTGGAAAGCCATGGTGACAAGACGCCTTACCGTTTGCATTACCGTTCTACCGGACTTCCACTGGTGCATGCCCTCGATACAATTTGTAAAGGCAATAAGATTGCCGACTTGATTGCTATCGGAGGAACACTGGATTATGTAATTCCGGATATAGACAGATAATCTCTTTCTTAATTTATCATTTCTAATTTAAAAAGTATATGTTTTTAGATTATTATAATCTTGAACCACTTTTTCTGGCAATCCACTCCGCATTATGCAGCGTGATGCCAGAAGGGCTGGCCATCTTTCTGGAAGGACTGGTAGTAGGCGTCGTAATCTTGGTACTGTATGCCGTACTTGCCATCATATTAATCTATATGGAGCGTAAAGTCTGCGCAGCTTTCCAGTGCCGTATCGGCCCGAACCGCGTAGGAGGTAAAGGAGGCTTGCTACAGGTACCAGCCGACGTTATCAAAATCCTGACAAAGGAAATCATCGAACTGAAGAACTCCGATCACTTTCTTTATAACCTTGCTCCCTTCTTGGTTATACTGGCTTCCATTCTTACCTTTTCATGCCTGCCATGGAATAAGGGAGGAGAAATTCTTCACATGAACATCGGTATCTTCTTTGTACTTGCTGCCTCATCTATCGGCGTTTTGGGTATCCTGCTCGCCGGATGGAGTAGTAACAGCAAATATACCATCATCGGAGCCGTACGAAGCGGTGCCATGATTATTAGTTATGAACTTTCTATCGGCCTGACAGTACTGACAATGGTCATGCTGAGCGGTACCATGGATATCCAGCAAATCGTAAGCGGACAAGCTGACGGATGGAATATCTTCAAGGGACATATTCCAGCTATCGCAGCATTCATCATTTACCTGATTGCCGGTAATGCAGAAGCAAACCGTGGCCCGTTCGACCTTGCTGAAGCAGAACAAGAACTTACCGCAGGTTATCACACCGAATATTCTGGTATGCACTTCGGATTCTTCTATCTGGCAGAGTACTTGAACCTATTCATTACTGCCGGTATCGCTACTACCCTCTTCTTAGGAGGCTGGATGCCATTACATATCGCCGGACTGGATGGGTTCAACGCGGTCATGGATTATATTCCGGGTGTAATCTGGTTTGTAGGGAAGACCTTCTTCATTGTATTCCTGCTAATGTGGATTCGCTGGACATTCCCTCGTCTGCGTATCGACCAGGTACTTACACTGGAATGGAAATACCTGATGCCGCTCTCATTAGTCGTACTGCTGGTTATGGCTTTATGCAAAGTTTTTGGATTAACATTTTAATCAACCGATAAGATAGGAATTGCTATCAACAAAACATTATGGAAAGTTTTAGTGAATATATAAAAGGATTTGCTTCAGGAGTAAAAAGCCTGCTGATCGGTATGCGTACATCCATGAAAGTGTTCTGGCAGCCTAAAGTAACCGAACAGTATCCGGAGAACCGTCATACTACATTGCATATTCCCGAACGTCACCGCGCAAAGCTTGTTATGATACACGACAGTGAGAACCATCATCACTGCATAGCCTGCGGCTTGTGCCAGATGTCCTGCCCAAACGGCACCATCAAGGTTATTTCTGAAATGCGCGAAGATGAAGATGGTAAAAAGAAAAAGGTTTTAGTGAAATACCAATACAATCTGGGCTCATGCATGTTCTGTGAATTATGCGTCAACGCATGTCCTCATGGAGCCATCAAGTTCAGCAATGATTTTGAAAATGCAGTCTTCGAAAAAGATAAGCTCCTGCTGACACTAAACCACGAAGGTTCAACACTTGCTAAATAAAAAGGAGAGAATATGGAATTAACACTTCAAGAAATCGTATTCTATGTTGTTGCAGCAGCTATTGCAGTATTTTCCGTACTGGCTGTAACGACTGGAAAAATCTTACGTGCCGCCACTTATCTGCTTTTCGTGCTGTTCGGCACCGGAGCTATCTATGGCGTATTGGGATACACCTTCCTGGGAGCTGTACAGTTAATGGTATACGCCGGAGGTATTGTTGTATTATATGTATTCTCCATCCTGCTGACTCAGTCGGATAAGGACATGAAATACCGGATGAATCGGGCTAAACTAATTAGTGTACTACTTACCACTGTTATTGGAGCAGCGCTGGTATTATTCTTGGTTTTCACCAACGGATTTGCACTCAACATGATTCCACAAGGCGTAGAATTGCCTGCTCGTGAAATCGGTCTCGCACTAATCGGTACCGGAAAATACCAGTTCGTTCTACCGTTCGAAGTAGTCAGCGTCCTGTTGCTGGCATGTATGATCGGTGGTATTCTGATAGCAAGAAAGGAAAAATAAAAAATTACGATTATGGAAATAGAAATACACGTAATACATTATCTGGTCATCAGTACCATTATGATGTTCTGCGGAATTTATGGATTCTTTACCCGTAAAAACCTGCTTGCCCTGCTCATCTCGGTAGAGCTTATGCTGAACGCAACAAACATCAACTTTGCAGTATTCAATCGTTACCTTTTTCCGGATCATCTGGAAGGTCATTTCTTCAGTCTGTTTGGTATCGCTATCGCAGCCGCAGAAACCGCTGTTGCCATTGCCATTATTATTAATGTGTACCGCAATATCAAACAAATCTTGACCGACGATATTACCGATCTGAAAGGATAACTAAAACAGTATTTTGATTATGGAATATACAATTCTGATACTCGCACTGCCTGTGCTAAGCTTCCTGATCCTGGGACTGACAGGCATGTTCATGAAGCATCGTATAGCGGGGCTGATCGGAACTCTCTCACTGGCTATAGTTACCGTATTGAGTTACCTCACCGCTATCAATTACTTTACAGCGCCACGTACTGCCGAAGGAGTATTCCCGACACTGACTCCGTGGAACATCCAGTGGCTACCTTTCACCGACTCCCTTCATATTGACATGGGAATCCTGCTCGATCCTATTTCGGTCATGATGCTGGTAGTCATTTCTACAGTCAGCCTGATGGTACACATCTACTCATTCGGCTACATGAAAGGAGAAAAAGGATTCCAGCGTTATTACGCATTCCTGTCGCTCTTTACATTTTCAATGCTGGGACTTGTCCTCGCTACGAATATTTTCCAGATGTATGTGTTCTGGGAGCTGGTAGGTGTTTCTTCTTACTTGCTCATCGGTTTCTACTATACTAAACCGGAAGCTATTGCGGCCAGCAAGAAAGCATTTATCGTGACTCGATTTGCCGACCTTGGATTCCTGATCGGTATTCTGATTTACGGCTACTACATGCATACCTTTACCTTCACTCCGGGTGAAGAACAACTGATGAAAGCCGGAATGGTACTTCCTTGGGCACTGGGACTGATGTTCGTGGGTGGTGCCGGAAAAAGTGCCATGTTCCCGCTGCATATCTGGTTGCCTGATGCCATGGAAGGTCCGACTCCAGTCAGCGCCCTGATCCATGCAGCAACAATGGTTGTAGCAGGTGTCTATCTGGTAGCCCGCATGTTCCCGCTATTTATCGGATTCGCTCCCCACACCCTGCACTGGGTTGCTTACGTAGGAGCATTTACCGCTTTCTATGCAGCATCTGTAGCCTGTGCACAAAGCGATATCAAACGTGTACTCGCCTTCTCAACAATCTCACAAATTGGTTTTATGATGGTTGCACTTGGTGTATGTACTTCCAACAGCCCGCACGAAGGTGGTTTAGGTTATATGGCAGGAATGTTCCACCTGTTCACTCATGCCATGTTCAAAGCCTTACTGTTCTTAGGAGCCGGATGTATTATCCACGCAGTACATAGCAACGAAATGTCTACCATGGGAGGACTTCGCAAATATATGCCTATCACTCACATCACATTCCTGATTGCCTGTCTGGCTATTGCCGGTATTCCTCCGTTCTCTGGTTTCTTCTCGAAGGATGAGATTCTGACTGCCTGCTTCCAGTTCAGCCCGGTAATGGGATGGATCATGACAATCATTGCAGGTATGACAGCTTTCTATATGTTCCGCTTATACTACGGAATCTTCTGGGGTACAGAAAATAAAGAACTTCATGCAGAGCACGTTCCTCACGAAAGTCCTCTGACTATGACCTTCCCGCTGATGTTCCTTGCTGCCGTAACCATCGTCTGCGGATGGATTCTTCCTTTCGGACACTTTGTTTCGGCTAACGGCGAAGCATACGATATTCACCTCAACGCACAAGTAGCTATAACCAGTGTCATCGTAGCTGTCATAGCTATTGTACTTGCTACATGGATGTATGCACGCGATAAACAGCCCGTTGCAGACATGCTGGCAAAACGTTTCAGTACCTTGCATCGTGCAGCATACAGACGTTTCTATATGGATGAAATATGGTTGTTCGTTACCAAGAAAATTATTTTCCGTTGCATATCTACTCCACTTGCATGGTTCGACCGTCATGTTATTGATCAGTTCATGAACTTCATGGCCTGGAGTACCAATGCAGCCGGCGAAAGTGTACAACCTTTACAAAATGGTAAAGTTCAGAGCTACACCATGTGGTTCCTGGGCGGAGTTATAGTATTAACCGTCATGTTATTAGTATTATGAATATATTAAGTCTTTTTGTTTTAATTCCTCTGCTCATGTTGCTCGGACTATGGATCGCGCGCAACGTGAACCAGGTAAGAGGAGTAATGGTGGCCGGCTCAACACTTCTGTTGATTCTTGCTGCCTACCTGACAGTTTCTTATATAGGACTACGAAACGGCGGAGCTACAGATGAAATGTTATTTACAGACAGCATTACCTGGTATGCTCCATTGCATATTGCTTATTCGGTTGGTGTAGATGGTATTTCTGTAGTAATGCTATTACTGAGTTCCATCATCGTCTTTACAGGAACCTTTGCATCATGGAAACTGAAACCATTGACTAAAGAATATTTCCTCTGGTTTACCTTATTGAGCACAGGAGTATTCGGTTTCTTTATTTCTACTGACCTTTTCACCATGTTCATGTTCTACGAAGTTGCCTTGATTCCAATGTACCTGCTTATCGGTGTATGGGGTAGTGGTAAAAAAGAATATGCAGCAATGAAACTGACACTGATGTTGATGGGAGGTTCCGCCTTCTTGCTGATTGGTATTCTGGGTATCTTCTACGGTGCCGGAGGTGAAACCATGAACATCCTTGAGATTGTCAAGTTACAGATACCAACCGAAATGCAGCGTATTTTCTTCCCGATGGTATTCCTCGGATTTGGTGTACTGGGTGCTTTATTCCCTTTCCATACATGGAGCCCCGATGGTCATGCTTCAGCACCGACTGCCGTTTCTATGTTGCATGCCGGTGTATTGATGAAACTGGGAGGCTACGGATGCTTCCGTATCGCCATGTTCCTGATGCCTACCGGTGCTGCTATTTGGGGAGACTTCTTCTTGGTACTGACGACCATTTCAGTGGTATACGGTGCTTTTAGTGCGGTAGTACAAACCGATTTGAAATACATCAATGCCTACTCTTCAGTAAGCCACTGCGGACTGGTGCTTTTTGCTCTGCTGATGATGACAAAGGTAAGTGCAACAGGTGCTATTCTCCAGATGTTGAGCCACGGATTAATGACAGCCTTGTTCTTCGCATTAATCGGTATGATTTACGGCCGTACACATACGCGTGATATCCGCCAGTTAAGTGGCCTGATGAAAATTATGCCTTTCCTTTCTGTAGGATACGTTATTGCCGGACTTGCTAACCTCGGTCTTCCGGGTTTAAGTGGTTTTATTGCAGAAATGACAGTATTTGTTGGTTCTTTCCAACATGCAGATGCTTTCCACCGTGTATGTACCATTATTGCTACAATGAGTATTGTCATTACAGCAGTCTACATCCTGCGTGTAGTCGGAAAGATACTGTATGGCACTTGCACCAACCCGGAACATCTGAAACTGACTGATGCAACATGGGATGAACGTTTTGCTGTCATCTGTCTTATCGTAGCTGTAGCTGGATTAGGTCTGGCTCCTTACTGGGTAAGTCATGTAATCAGCGGCAGTGTAGAACCTATTATTTCACAACTTTGTCAATTATAATGCATTATGGATATCATAACAACTATACATACTATGCAGGCAGAAATCGGTTTGGCAATCATTCTGATAATCGTGCTACTTGCCGATTTATTTCAGAAGACACCGTCTCCGAAAAACATGCAAAGACTTTCCTGCGCATTGCTCGTTATCCTGCTACTTAATAATATATTCGGTTCTACCGCCAGTGGAGAGGCATTTGGAGGCATGTTTCAAAATACTCCGATGACCTCTGTCGTAAAAATTATTCTTACATTGGGAACCTTGTTGGTATTTATGCAAGCAGACACTTGGCTGAACCGTGAAGACACTCGCCATAAGGCAGGTGAATTTTATTTACTGACACTTTCTACCCTACTGGGTATGTACTATATGGTCAGTGCAGGCAGCTTCCTGCTGTTCTATGTCGGACTGGAGCTTGCCAGCATCCCAATGGCTTGTCTTGTTGCATTCGATAAATATCGCCACCATAGTGCTGAAGCCGGAGCTAAGTTCATTTTAAATGCCATGTTCTCATCAGGATTAATGCTTTATGGCTTATCATTAGTATATGGTACTTGTGGAACGATGTATTTCAATGACCTGAGTACACAACTGGTAGGAAGTCCGCTTCAGATACTGGCAATGGTACTGTTCTTCGCCGGATTAGGATTCAAACTGAGTCTTGTTCCCTTCCACATGTGGACACCTGATACTTATCAGGGAGCTCCAACAACCGTCAGTGCCTACCTTTCTGTCATTTCGAAAGGAGCTGCTGCCTTTGCCTTGATGAGCATCCTGCTGAAAGTATTTACTCCGATGGTTGCCGACTGGAGTTTGTTGCTTTCTGTTGTAATCGTATTGACCATCACCATAGCCAACATATTTGCTATCCTGCAAAAAGACTTGAAACGCTTCATGGCATATAGTAGTATCTCACAAGCTGGATATATTATGCTTGCCGTACTGGGAGCTTCAGCTCAAGGAATGGCTTCACTGGTGTATTACGTAGTAGTTTACATTGTTGCTAACTTGGCAGTATTCGGTGTTATCAATACCGTAGAGCAACATAATGGAGGTGCTGTAGACCGTGATGCTTATAATGGTTTCTACAAAACAAATCCGAAACTGAGTTTTGTTATGACTATTGCCTTGTTCTCACTGGCAGGTATTCCTCCCTTTGCAGGATTCTTCTCTAAGTTCTTTGTATTTGCTGCTGCATTCCATGCAGGACATTGGCTGGTAGTATTTTTGGCCTTGGTCAATACAATCATCTCATTGTATTACTACTTGTTGATTGTCAAAGCCATGTACATTACACCAAACGATACACCACTTGCTACATTCAAGAGCAGCACGATGACCCGTGCCTGTCTCTTCATCTGCCTGATGGGAGTTATTCTGTTAGGAGTATGCAGTTCGGTTTATCAGATGCTTACAGAAGTTGCACCTCTATAAAATTAGCAATTAAAACATAGGCTTTTATTTTATCATTGCTGCCCGATAGAACTAATTACGACCCTATAAATATCTTATACGGATACTTATATCGGTTTAAGCAAATAAGAAATCGTTTTTTTATTTCAAATAAAAAACATTTTTTATAAAAAGAGTGTTCTATCAGACAGCAATGCTTATTTATTCACTTTTATAATATATTTCATGAAAAAACAATTAACAACCCAAACATTATCTTGCGCATTCATATTACTATCTGCTTGTATGACAGCGTGTGTAGACAATGACTATGATCTAAGTAAGGATCTCGACATGACAGTCACTGTTGGCGGCGAAAATCTAACTATTCCAGCAAGCAATACCAAAGACATCACACTGGAAAAGATTTTTGATTTGGACGAAGGAAGTACTGTAAAGGCAGACGCCGACGGCAACTATGCCCTTTCTCAAGCAGGCAAAGGTTCTGATACTCGTGTTTCTATTGAAGAAATCACTATTAAATCGAGTGAAATTGCACTTCAGTCTGCAAGAACAGAATTAAACTATATGGTATCGCCAAGTGGTATATTAGAAGCTACCGTAAACGATAACACATCTTTCAATATTGACAAAAGAAACATAACGACTGACGTAACCGAGTTATATAGTTCAGATGTTATTATGCCTGCTTCATTGCACATGAGCATAGAAGGGAATAATTCACTGACACTCAAAAAAGAATTCAAAATTGAGTTTCCTGAATACATGACTATCACTACAACAGACCAGCGAGTTAATATAGAAGGAAGTATATTGACATTTAAACAAGACATTAATGTTTCAAGTACATCATCGCTCAATATTCCTATTAATATCACACATATCGATTTCAAAGCAATGGGAGCAGGAAAAGGTCTTGTAGCTCCGGGACATTTAGTTATTGCTGATGATATAAAAATAAACGGAACGAGTACGATTGCAGGAGGTAGTGCAATCCAAATGATAATGAATACCGAATTCAAGATCGATGAAATCCAGCTGACTCAGATTACAGCAAAAGTCGATCCTGAGATTAATGTATCAATCAATCCTATCACTATAAACAATTTGCCAGACTTCTTGAAAGATGAACAAGTCAAAATCAATATGACTGATCCTAAGATATATCTGACGGTTAGTAATACCTCACCTGTCGAAATTAATGTCAATGGTGTCTTGAAATCGTACAAAAATGGTCAACTGATTGCATCTGTTCCCGTAGGTCAGGCACCCAATCTGATTACCATACCAGGTGATCAGCCCAACGATTACATTATCTGTCTGCACAGACTGAACGAGGATGTAGAAGGCGCTGACGCCTGCGTAACAGTTGAAAACCTGAATGACTTAATAGCAACTATTCCTGATGAAATCCGTATGGACAACATCGAGGCAAAAGCTGCCGATAAAAGTTGCTCTTTCGTCTTAGGAAGTACATACAATGTAAAGACCAACTATGAGATAAATGCTCCTTTGCAATTCAATGAAGGCACAAACATTGTCTACAGTGACATTCTAAACGATTGGAATAAAGATATCAAAGACCTTTCTGTAAAGGAACTGGTCGTTTCGATGGAAGCAACCAATACCATCCCTCTGACAATGGATATGACTGTAAATGCAATAGACAAGGACGGAAAGGTATTGGATGAAATCTCTACAACAGTTTCAAGTAAAATAGCAGCAGGTACCGACGAGGGAGTAGTAACCCCACTTGAAATTACATTGAAAGCAACAGATACCAATGTATTCAAGCAACTGGATGGACTCAGCTATGAAGTTGCAGCAACCTCATCTGCTGAAACAAGTGGAAAAATTCTGAATAAGAATCAATATCTCCGCTTGGACAAGATGGTTATAAAAGTAAAAGGCGGCGTTACCGTTGACATGAATTAATTAAACCTATAAAATAATAATTATTGAATTATATGAAAAAGAATAGCATATTTCACCTTTTTACAGCTATAATTTTTATATGCTTGGGTACAGCCGCTTCTGCACAATCCTTGCACTCTGGTTACTTTCTTGAAGGATACACATATCGCCATTTGATGAACCCGGCCTTTGCACCTGAAAGAAATTACGTTGCCATCCCTGGCTTAGGAAACATCAATGTTGGAGCACAATCTAACGTCGGAGTAAATACTTTCCTTTACCCGTATGGAAACGATAAACTAACAACCTTCATGAATGGCAATATTAGTAGCAGCGAGTTCCTCGGTAAACTGAAAGACAACAACCGCATCAACGTCGACCTGAATATGACATTACTTTCTGCAGGATTCCGTGCTTGGGGAGGATTTAATACAATCGACATCAATATGCGTTCAACTACCAGCCTGAATTTGCCTCGTGGTTTATTCGAATTCATGAAATTAGGCATGAACAGTAGCAACTCCGTATACGAAATGGATGATTTAGGCATCTCATCGAACAACTATGCAGAAATAGCCTTAGGACATTCTCGTCAGATCAATGACAAATTGAATGTCGGTGGTAAACTGAAGTTCTTGTTAGGATTGGGCAACGTTGATGTCAAAATGAACGATATGAAAGTCCAGATGGCAGAAGACAAATGGATGGTTCAAGCAAATGGAGAGATGAATGCTTCTGTAAAAGGATTAACTATGCCCACCAAAGGAGAAAGTGGAAAAGAAGTAAACAGTCCATCTGAAAAAGATTTGATAGATTGGGAAAATATAGACTTGGATAATCCAGGACTTACAGGATTCGGTATGGCTGTAGACTTAGGTGCCACTTATAAACTTCGTGAAGACCTGACTCTGTCGGCTGCCATTCTCGATTTGGGATTCATTTCATGGAACAATACCATTAAAGCTGCAACAAGCAATAAGCCTTGGGAATTCGATGGTTTCAAAAATATAGCAATGGGATCAGACGATGCAGACGGTGACAAGCCACTTGAAGATCAGTTGGAAGATTTAGGAAAAGACGTTGAAAATTATGCAAGTTTCCACCGTTCAGAAACAGGAAGCAGTTCAACAAAAGCATTAGGAGCTACATTGAATATAGGAGCAGATTATACATTCCCCTTGTACGATAAATTACATTTCGGGTTCTTGTCTTCAACACGTATTAATGGTAAATATAGCTGGAGCGAAGGACGTATATCAGCAAATGTAACTCCCGTCAAATGGTTTGATGCTGGTGTCAACTATGGCATATCATCATTTGGTTCATCCTTTGGATGGATATTGAACTTCCACCCATGTGGTTTCAACTTCTTTATTGGAATGGATCACCTGATGACAAAAGTAACTCCACAATACGTTCCGGTAGGAAAACTGAATACCAATGTCAGCTTAGGATTCAATATTACTTTTGGCAACAAAATTTAATTTTCTGTTAAACATATAGCAATAAAAAGGCTGTTTCAATATTGGAACAGCCTTTTTTATTACAATGACCAAACGAGGTCCCTGAAGCAATTGGACAGAACAGATGTAAAAGAAATATACGAAAGTTCTCTCAAGATAGTTTATCCTTGCATAACCAATCAACTGCAAAAGTACCATAGAAAAATATAAAACTCCAAGCGCCTCATAAGAGCTTCTCCAGAATAAGCAAAATATTCATTGAACTATCACGAGTTTTTGTTACATTTGCCTACAATTGTAAACCTAATTATAACACTTATGTACCCTTTAAAATTTAAACCAATCTTAAAATCCACTATTTGGGGAGGAGAAAAAATTATTCCGTTCAAACATTTAAATTGCCAGCAAGCACAAGTTGGTGAAAGCTGGGAAATATCAGATGTTCCGGGTGATGAATCAATAGTTGCCGACGGAGTTGATGCAGGCAAGAACCTTACACAAATGGTAAGCGAATACAAAGGTGCTCTGGTAGGTGAAACCAACTACAAACGCTTCAACGGTAAATTCCCTTTGCTGATAAAATTTATTGATGCACAGCAGGACTTGTCTATTCAGGTTCACCCGAATGATGAATTGGCTATGAAACGTCACAATTCGATGGGAAAAACTGAAATGTGGTATGTAATAGGCAATGATGGAGGAAAAGCACACTTACGTTCTGGTTTGAGCAAACAAATCACTCCCGACCAGTATGCTGCAATGATCGCCGACAATACAATCTGCGATGCACTTTCCGACTATGCAGTACAACCGGGTGATGTTTTCTTCTTGCCGGCAGGACGTATTCACAGTATCGGAGCAGGCTGTTTCATCGCAGAAATCCAGCAGACTTCAAACATTACATACCGCATCTACGACTTCAACCGCAAAGATAAAAACGGAAATACTCGTGAATTGCATACTGAGTTGTCAAAAGATGCAATCGACTATACTGTATCGGAAGACTATCGTACTCATTATACTCCTAAACAGAATGAACCGGTAGAACTGGTAACCTGTCCTTACTTTACTACTTCTGTATACGATTTGACAGAACAGATGAGCATGGATTATACAGAACTGGATTCATTCGTTATTTATATCTGCATGGAAGGTGCTTGCACTGTAACCGACAATGAAGGAAATACCATCAACATGCAGGCAGGAGAATCAGTCTTGTTCCCCGCTACAACCAAGACACTGGAAGTAGTTCCAAATGGTCATGTTAAGTTCCTCGAAACTTATGTATAAAATAGATATCGTTATTCCAAACGATAATTAGTATTCCCTATATTACCATAGAGGTTACAGAAGACTAATTCTTCTGGTATATTCTCTATGGTAATATACCTGTTTTCCACACTCTTTTATTAACCTGATTCATGAAAAAACTTTCTGTATTCTTATATACCCTGGCACTGGGAAGCGCATTTTACAGTTGCAGTACAGCCAAGCAAGAAACATTACAAACCGATTATACACAATATGTTGATCCTTTCATTGGAGCTGCTGACAACGGACATACGTTTCCGGGGGCCTGCCGTCCTTTTGGAATGATACAAACCAGTCCTGTAACAGGCGCTGTAGGATGGAGATATTGCTCCGAATACATGTACGCCGACTCTATCATTTGGGGATTCACTCAGACTCACCTGAACGGAACCGGATGTATGGACCTAGGTGATATTTTGGTGATGCCTTTTACGGGGCAGCGTCACCGGGCCTGGGATGCTTACCGAAGCAGTTTTCAAAAAAATACTGAAAGCGCTACTCCCGGTTATTATACCGTTACACTCGATCAAGCAAACGTAAAGGCAGAACTGACTGCCACAACACATACAGCCCTGCATCGGTATACGTATGAGAAAGCAGATTCTGCTTCCATATTAATCGATTTACAGCATGGACCGGTATGGAACGAAAAACAATACCATACTCAAGTTAACAGTTGTGAAGTTACTTGGGAAAATGACAGCACACTTACCGGTCATGTAAACAACAAAGTATGGGTTGATCAGGATTACTATTTTGTCATGCAGTTCAGCCGTCCGGTCATCGATCATTTTGAGCTTCCTATGGCAGAAGTCGAAAAAGGCAAACGAATCGTTGCAAGCTTCAATCTCCAGCCGGGAGAAGAAGTGCTGATGAAAGTAGCGCTCTCCACCACCGGAGTAGAAGGAGCCAAGGCCAATATGGCTGCTGAAGTTCCCGGATGGGATTTCGAAGGGGTACGAACAGCGGCTAAAGCCGACTGGAACAGTTACCTGAGTCGCATTGAAGTGGAAGGTACAGACGAAGAAAAAACAAACTTCTACACCAGCTTCTATCATGCGCTGATTCAGCCGAACGAAATATCAGACGTTGACGGACGTTATCGCAATGCAGCCGATTCTGTAGTAAAAGCTACAGGGGGTAAATTCTATTCTACCTTCTCTTTATGGGACACTTATCGTGCTGCTCACCCGTTTTATACGCTGATGGTTCCTGAACGTGTAGACGGATTCATCAACTCGCTGGTAGATCAGGCCGAAGTACAAGGATATCTCCCGATCTGGGGACTGTGGGGCAAGGAAAACTTCTGCATGGTAGCCAACCATGGAGTTTCTGTCGTTGCTGAAGCTTATGCCAAAGGATTCCGAGGATTTGATGCAGAACGTGCATTCAATGCAATTAAACGTACTCAAACCGTATCGCATCCGTTAAAATCAAACTGGGAAAACTATATGAAATACGGGTATTTCCCGACCGACCTGACCGAGGCTGAATCTGTTTCATCTACTTTGGAAAGCGTATACGACGACTATGCAGCAGCCGACATGGCCAAACGTATGGGAAAATCAGAAGATGCTGCATATTTCTCACGTCGGGCAGATTTCTACAAAAACCTGTTCGACCCAAGTACGAAGTTCATGCGCCCCAAGAAATCAGACGGAACCTGGAAAACTCCGTTCAACCCCAGTCAGATAGGACATTCTGAAAGCGTAGGCGGTGACTATACCGAAGGAAATGCATGGCAATATACCTGGCATGTACAACATGATGTACCGGGATTAATAGCTTTGTTTGGTGGAGAAGAAGCATTCCTCAACAAGTTGGATTCCGTATTTACATTGAAGTTGGAAACAACTCAGGCCGATGTGACCGGACTGATCGGACAATATGCACATGGTAATGAACCCAGCCATCATGTAACTTATCTGTATGCCCTTGCCGGACGCCCTGAACGTACCCAAGAACTGATTCGCGAAATCTTCGACACACAATATTCCCCCAAACCGAACGGATTATGTGGTAACGATGACTGCGGACAAATGTCAGCATGGTATATGTTCTCTGCCATGGGATTCTACCCGGTCAATCCCGTAAGCGGTGAATATGTGTTCGGAGCTCCTCAGATGCCAGAATTCGTACTTCACCTGACAGACGGAAAGACCTTTACCATCAAGGCAGAAGGACTTTCTGAAGCCAACAAGTATGTAAAGAGTATTACGTTGAACGGTGAGCCGTATACCAAGAACTTCATTTCACATGCCGATATTATGAAAGGTGGTACACTGGTTTACCAGATGACAGACAAAAAGTAAATAAGTAACGGGATGTAAGATCTGATATGATAAAAAGAGGCTTGTCAAACTCCGTTTCGGAGGAACGACAAGCCTCTTTTATGCCGTAAAAACAAATTTCGGATGAGGATTACTATCACTCCATCGGAACAAACTTCAGACAAACCGGCTTCGACATTTCAATTTTCTCACCAGTATCTTTCAGCAATCCAGTTTCCGCATCACGTGCAAATACCTGAATTTCATTCGTATCTCGACAAGCGACGAGTAAATATTTACCATTTGGCGTAATGACAAAGTTACGTGGATGAACTCCTGTAGGCTGATAACCTACCTTTTCCAGCGTACCATCTTCCGAACTGACTGAGAAAATGGCAATACCATCTCCTTTCAAACGATTAGAAGCATAGACAAAGTCACCGTCTGGTGAAATATGAATATCCGCACTACCACGGGCTGCAAGTGTATCAGCTTTGATAGTCTGAATAGTATCCAGCTTCATTTCATCGTACGAGAGCACGATAACATCACCCGAAAGTTCCGTAATGAGGTAAGCATGCTTTCCGTCCGGTGCAAAGCACGTATGTCGTGGTCCGGCTCCTGGAACCAATCGCACGTCATAAAATTCTGTACGATTCAACAAGTTCCCATTCTTCTTATTATTTACGGGAAATACATGAATACAGTCGGTTCCCAAATCATTCGCCAGCAACAAACGATTGTCCGGTGTAAAAAGCACACTATGGAGATGGGGCTGAGCCTGTCGCTCCTTATCCGGTCCACTACCCGTAAAAGTCAAGGTATCACCCGCCAGCAGTTCCCCACGATTACCTAAAGGAAATACCGTTATACTACCACCCATATAATTGGCTGTCAATACATAATCTTCCTTTGGACTCAGCGTAATATTACAAGGTGCACCTCCATTAGTCGGTTGAGAGTTGATCAGTGAAAGCGTTCCTTTCGCCCGATCAAACGACAACGCATTGGCAGTAGAAGAAACCCCTTCATCCTCTCCTACCGCATATACCCGGCTACCGTCGGCCGACGGAGTAAGAAAAGAAGGGTTCGAAATGCCGGACAAGCCACTCCGGAACGTCCCTTTTCCTGTTTCCTGGTTAAATACATATACACGAATGCCCTCCTCCTGAGCCCGAGCATAACTACCTACCAGCAAATATAACGAATCCGTATTCCCGGTTACAGTTTTCGTACGGTTGGCATTTCCCGTGCAACTGCTTCCCGCCAAAATCATAGCAGCCATACATACACCTACTAATTTCATATTCTTTATCGTTTAATTAATTCATTAAAGTCACCAAAAATAGCTAAAATCCATTATATTTTGGCGAATTCACAAATATTTCCTATCTTTGTGCACAATAATTATCACATGCTTGGGCTTGACTGGATTTGACAGCGAGAGATGTGGTATGTAAGCATGCAGTGCGTCAGTGATTTGCACTATAATCTCAGTTACTGAACAATTATCTGGCAACGAAAATTATGCTCTCGCTGCTTAATCGAAGAATAGTAGATTAGCTTTATTTCCGTCACAGTGATGGAAACGAGATGTCGCTCAAAAGCTCTTGTTCCGAAGCGTTTGGTCAAGCGGCACAGCAAATTCGGGAATAGTTTCAATCGGGTTCCGAGGTTGAAATGAAATTTTAGGGACTAAGGTATAAGTGGGTGGCTCTGGTCTTGCTTATGCACGAAAACCGAAGGCAGAGATAAGCATGTAGAAAGCATATGGCTTCCTTGTTTGGACGAGGGTTCGATCCCCTCCAGGTCCACCCAGGAAAAAGATGAAAGGGGCTGTTTCAATATAAAAGATGAAACAGCCTTATTTGTATCTGTAAGTTACTAAATAAAAATCTCCTGCCTCAGTCATGTAATTAGCATGAACCAAGGCAGGAGATTTCTCCATTTAAAGTATTTGTGCCTATAGTTATAATTTCGGGATAACCACGAAATGAGTTTCCGGATATTCCTTTGCCAGCAAGTCACGGATATAGGCTTCTGTATCCCGACGGATAATATCATCATCTTCTTCCGGAAAAAGATTATAAGCCACGGTGTGCAGACGAATACCCCGACGGGTAACAGCCTCCAGACTCAGCAAAGTATGGTTGATGCTTCCCAGTTTCCCCGAAGTCACAAAAATCAACGGATAGTTTTTCTGCGCCACATAATCGATTGTCAGCAAGTCGCGAGTAAGCGGAACCATCAGTCCGCCTGCTCCTTCCAGCAAGACCGCATCATAGGTTTCACTCAACTGGCGGGTAGCCTTTTCTATCTTGTCGAAATCAATCGGACGATGATCTATTTCGGCTGCCAGATGAGGCGAGCAGGGATAAGTAAATATTTCGGGCATAGTCAGTCCACTCTCATCTTCTGGCAGCAAACCAGTTCCCATAATCTTGCGGTGCAGTTCAATATCCTCCGACATACCGACATTTCCTGTCTGAATAAATTTCTGCGTAATCGTACGCACGCCTTGTTCGTTCCATGTCTTAGCCAGATAACCAGTAGCATAACTCTTTCCGACATTGGTATCAATGCCGCTCACAAAAAAAACATTGTCTTTCATATTATTACATTTTACTTTTTACAAATCATATAAATAGGATGATAAGTCAACGGAACAGTTCCATCGGAAGCCGTATACAGCTCTTTATAACGGCGGCAGAAATCGTTTAGTTCTCCCCTCGTCCAACTTTGCTGACGTATGCCCGTCACCCCCGTTTCCTTCAGATGCTTCAGTACATCCAGCGGCGAAGCAAACGACAATTTCAGCTTTTCCTCCCGACTATACACAATCTGGTATTCAGTCGACAAAACCTTTGTCAGTTCCGCCAGCGAACGATAAGGAAGTGTATCCGAAGTAAGCGATACTACCTCCTTTACATTCTGAGGGCCAAACGTACTGAAAGCCAGATAGCCATCAGCCGTCAGAAGCCTGCGACAGCCAGCCAGAAACTTTTCCGGCTGATCGAACCACTGAATGGCAGAGCACGACACAATCAGATTCTGCCCCGACGGGAAATTCAACGCCTCCGCATCGGATGCAGCAAAGCGGATTCTCTTATTAGCAAGTAAGTCGGTGAGATACGGTTCCACCTCTGGACACAAATCGTTCAACAACAAATGTTCGGGAGTAGCACGATGCAGAAAAGCACGAGTAAACATACCCGTTCCGCAGCCAATCTCCAGCACATTACGCCGTCCCCCCGAAGGGATATACTTGCCTATCGCATCAACCATGTGGTAAGCAATCTGCCGCTGTACATCCGCCCGTATGGAATAGCTGCTCACAGCCTTGGCAAAACGGCGGCGAATCAATGTCTTGTCCATTCGTCCCCCTTTCCTTCCAGCAGACGGTCGAACAGCACCGTGTCATAATGTTCCGCTTCCACCTCCATCACTTCCGTACCTGTCCAAGCGGCACGCTGATTCGCTGGAATAAAAATCTTGTCGCACAAGCCGATGATAGCCTTGTCCCATACAAAAGTCACAGGCTGAGCCTTTCCGACCTCATGCTCCAAAGCTGCCAGTTCCGCTCTTAGTTCCTCCGTCGTACGGTACGGCTGATGCGAAAGAAACTCCTTCACCTGTCCCGCACCGCCACATATCCTCCGGCGGAAACGTGCCAGCGTAGCATCCGAAAAATTCTCCAGAGTACCGTGAAAAACCGCTTCCGCAATCCCCCGCTGGTCATCTATCGGGAAAGATGTACCGTTGACAGCCAGTTTCATCTTCCAAGGACAGGTACGTCCCGAAAGAATCTGCCCGGCTACCCATACCCCCATCGACCAGGCAAGCAGCCTGATTTCACGATAGCCATCCAACAAAGAATAATCGAAGTCCAGCGTACGGTAATCAAAACAAAGCAGATAGTCGTACCCTTCTGCTACCGGACGGTGAAATAAATTCTCGTCACTTCCCCACCCTGCAAAGAAGAGCAGCAAGCGCGGATTACCCTCTTTTTTTATAAATACTTGCTTCATATTCAGTCATTCGACACACATGTATTAAAACGTGCTGACATTTTAGAAAAACACGCCGACGTTTTCAGTAAAACGTGCCGACGTTTCCATACATTTGCGCCGATGTTTTTTAAACGTTCATAATCTTTACAATTCACGGCATAAGCTGTCCACTTCCTCTTCCGTAATAGCTGCCGTCAGCGAAATACGCAAGCGGGAAGTTCCTTCGGGAACCGTAGGCGGACGAACCGGCAACACATAAAATCCTTTCCGCTGCATGTCTTCTGCTTTCAGGATAGTCTTGCTGCTCTCTCCCACAATAAAGGGAACAATATGACTTGAGGAAGGACACTCATGCCCTGAAGCCCGGACAGCCGCCTGCACCCGAAGAGCCGCCTTTGCCAGCCGTTCCCGACGGTCATTCCAGCCTTCCAAGCGCGACAGGATAAACTTTGTCCATGCCACATTCAGCGGAGGAAGTGCTGTCGTAAAGATAAATGTCCGCATCCGGTTAACCAGAAACGAGCGCATCACCTCACTGCACACTACATATGCTCCGACCGAAGCCAACGCCTTGCCAAACGTACCACACAGGAAGTCGATATCCTTCAGACATCCCTGTTCCTCGGCCACACCCAGTCCGTTTTTGCCACGTACACCGATACCGTGAGCCTCATCCACATACAGCATCACACCGGGATAACGCTTTTTCAAGTCCACCAGTCGGTCGAGAGGAGCCACATCTCCATCCATACTGAAGACACTCTCCGTTACGATAATAATCCGTTCGTAGTCTTTATAACTCTTGGCAAGCAAAGCCTCCAGTTGCCCGTAATCCTGATGACGATAACGGATGCACCGTGCAGCCGACAGCCGGATTCCGTCAATCAGACTGGCATGTACCAGCTTGTCTGCCAGAATCAGTGTATGCGCATCAGCCACGGCGGGAAGTATTCCCGTATTCATGTGATAACCACTCGAAAAAACCAGCGCACCACTTGCTCCGAACATCTCGGCAAGCATCTGTTCCAACTCATCGTATACGGTAAAGTTACCGGTCAGCAGGCGCGACGACGACGACGAGAACAGAAAATCACGTTCCGAAAGCGTCCGCATAAACTCATCACGCAGCGCAGTGTCGGCAGCCAGTCCCAGATAGTCATTCGAAGAAAGATTCAGCATGCGCTTGCCTTCCTTCCAGATCCATTTTCCTTGATGTTCTGCCTGCGACAGCGTCCGCAGATTGCCCGCTTCCTCCAGCGCATCGAGCGTCCGGCTATATAAATTATCCGATGAAACCATCGTTTCCATTCCTTTCCTTTTTTTATTTAACAGGTTATTTCTCTTACAATCTTCAGCAAGCCGGAAGTCAGCTTCGTCAGTTCCTCCTTGCTGATAATAAACGGAGGCATGATATATACCAGCCGTCCGAACGGACGCACCCAGATACCTTCTTCCACAAACCGGCGCTGCATCCATGCCATATCCACCGGATTCTTCATCTCGATGACTCCGATAGCTCCCAGCACACGCACGTCTGCCACCTGAGGCAGTCCGGCAGCCGGAAGCAGTTCCTCCCGCAGTTGCGACTCAATGCGTTTCACCTTCTCTTCCCATCCACTGGACAAGAGCAGATTGACAGAAGCGCAAGCCACCGCACAGGCAAGCGGATTTCCCATAAAAGTAGGTCCGTGCATAAAAGCATGCGGCTCGTGCGAAGAAATACAGTCCGCCACCTTATCGGAAGTCAGCACGGCCGAGAAAGTCATATACCCTCCGGTCAGCGCCTTACCGATACACATGATATCAGGTTCTACTCCAGCATGTTCCCAGGCAAACAGTTTTCCGGTACGTCCGAAACCCGTAGCAATCTCGTCGAAGATAAGCAGCAAACCATATTCGCGGCACAACTTAGCCGCCTCACGCAGATACTGCGGATGATAAAAACGCATACCACCAGCTCCCTGAACAATCGGTTCAAGTATCAGTCCGGCAAGCGTCTGATGATGCTTTTCGATTGTTTCCTTCAGTGGAAGAATATCCTTCTCATCCCATTCGGCACCGAAACGGCACTGAGGCGCAGGCACAAAATAACGTACCGGAAGTGCCGAACCGAACAAACTATGCATGCCCGTCACCGGATCGCACACCGACATCGCATTCCACGTATCTCCATGATAACCGGAACGGATCGTCACAAAATTGTTCTTTTCAGGCTTTCCCGCAGCAAACTGATACTGCACCGCCATCTTCAGTGCGACCTCCACAGCCACCGAACCACTGTCGGCATAAAAAATCTTCTGCATGGAAGGTGGAACAATCTTCAGAAGCAACTTTCCCAATGCGATGGCAGGCTCGTGCGTCAGTCCTCCAAACATCACATGCGACATGTTTTTCAACTGCTCTTCAATCGCCCGATTCAATACCGGATGATTATATCCATGTACGGCACACCACCACGACGACATACCGTCTACCAGCTCCGTACCGTCTTCCAGCGTAATGATACACCCTTTTGCCCGTTTTACCTTATACGTAGGCAACGGGTTAATGGTCGACGTATAGGGATGCCACAAATGCTCCCTGTCGAAGTTATCAACACATTGTTCATAATTCATAGCCCACCTCCTTTATTCGTTTTTTATCTTCTGCTACTTTCGAGCCCAGCGTTGTCAGCAAATCTCCCACAATAGCCGAGTTTACTCCGATATACATCGCCTTACGTACCGCCTCGTCACTCAGTTGTGAACGTCCTCCCGCAAAGCGAAGATAAGCCGAAGGATTGACAAAACGGAACATGGCTACCGTACGCAAGACCTCTTCTTCCGAGAGCGCAGGCTCCGTTTCCAGCGGAGTACCTTTTATCGGCTGCAACAAGTTGAGCGGGATAGACTGAATATCCAGCGATTTCAGGGTAAAGGCAAACTCCACACGCTGCTGCATGGTTTCCCCCATTCCGATAATTCCACCGCAACACACATCCATTCCCGTACGACGGGCAGCCTGTATGGTAGCCAACTTCTCTTCCTGTGTATGAGTAGAACAGAGATTGGCGAAATGAGAAGGAGCTGTTTCCAGATTACAATGATAGCGGACTACCCCTGCTTCATGAAGCAATGCGAGCTGTTCCTCAGTAGCCAGCCCCAGCGAAGCGCAAAGATGTATGTCCGAGTGCTCTTTCAAGTATGCAAAATGCTGGCACAAAGCCTCTATCTCCTTATTGGAAGGTTTCCGTCCACTCGTCACCAGCGAGAAGCGAGAAACTCCCTGTTCTTCGTTCGCCTTTGCATGACGCAGACATTCCTCCTGCGAAACCAGTCCGTACACCTCAACACCCGTTGCATAATGTGCCGACTGGGCACACCACTTGCAGTCCTCGGAACAGCGTCCCGACTTGGCATTGATGATGGAACACATATCAAACTTATGCGAAGCATATTTCATCGTAATCCGATGAGCCGCTTCACACAATTCATCCAAAGGAGCTTTCTCCGCCAGCCAAAGCGCCTCTTCCTGCGTCAGTGCAAGACCATCGTCAACTTTCTTTTCTAATTTTTCAATCATAATCTATTTTTTGTATACATAAAAAAGCGGAATGGCGAAAGTACCCGAGTGCATCTATAACCAAGATAGCACACGAATCCTTTCGCCATTCCGTTTCGATAAATGACAATTATTCTGAATCTTTTTAATACAAGCGACCTCACTACCCGTCGGTTCAACAACCACAGGTTGTCCCATCAGAAGCAGCATGACACATCCCAAAGGAATCCCTATATCCTGCTGCGAAGCATCCTGCTCCCTGATGCCGTCCATGGCATATACACGCTGCCCGTTACCGGCTACTGGCACAATATGTCTTGCCTTATCCAACGATGAATCAGCAATTCCCTTACACACCCTTCCAATCGTCACATGCCGGTGCAGACTCCCGAACGCAGCATAATTTTTCCGGCTCCAGCGGCGGAAACGGATCGATTTTCTCTGGCTATGTAATGTGTTTTCGTGCATATAGTTTCATTCAGACGGTTGCAAATATAGAGAAAAAACCGAAAGACGACTTAAAAAATCGGATAAACTCATTACGGCAAGGCATTTTTAAGCCTTCTTCAAACCGTTTTCCTTTATTTTAATTCTCCTTCACACAAAAGTTTAGGAAAGGAATATGATTTCATAAAAATATGTATCTTTACGCCTCGTTACAAAACGACTGTACAAACAAAGACAGAAAAGGTAAACAAAAGGCATAGATTACCAAACACTTAACGTAAAAGAAAAGAAATGAAAGTCTGCAATTTAGAAACAGTAACAGCTCCCGAAGACATCCTGCAACTCGCCGATGTCATCTGCAAGGAAGCTCCTCTCCTCGTTATCGTTCCTGCTTTCGACTGGATTAAACGCAGCCTGCAAGATATTTCCATCCATCTGTTCCGTGCCGAAGAGGAAAAGGCTTCACAAGCCATCCTGCATCTGGAAAAACGCTGCATGGAAACTGTTTCCGGATTCCTGCCCGATCATGGTCCTGCCTTTGAGTTTGCCCAAACACAGATCACATCCAACTTCCAATATATCCGGCAACTGGCAAACAATACGTTCAGCCAGTCCGACGAACGCAGATTACTCATTTCGGGAGAATACATTTCTTCCGCACTGATAGCCGCCTATTTAAAAAGCCGACACATCGATGCCACTGTAGCAGATGCTGCCATACTGATGCACCTGGATGCTGACGGAAAACCTGATTTAGAAACAATCTGCCAGCAGGCACAAGCTTTCTCGCAAACAGCACAAGCCGCAGTCTATGTCACCCAGTCGCTTGTATGCCAGAATGCTTACGGTGAAGTAGAATATATCGCCAAAGGCGACAGTTGCGCTTATGCCGTATATCTGGCTATCGCTTTCCGTGCTCAAGAACTCATACAACGAACACAGGCAAAAGAAATATACATCCCGTACGACAACAAAAAGCCGGAAGAAAACAACGGCTCCATGTTCTCCTTCGAAGAAGCCGAAAGCCTCATCAATGCCGGCGTTCGTCTGGTATCGCCCCGCAGCCTCTCGCTTGCCCATCAATATCAGATTAACATCCGTCTGATAAACGGACAAGGCCGCATCATTCGCCTCATCAGCGAGATACAAGAAGAAACGCATACCGTAAAAGCTATCACAGCCCGAAAGCACATCACCTACATCCGACTGCACTCATCGGGAAGTGTTTCTTCCTTCCGCTTTCTGGAGAAAACACTTTCTGTCTTTGCGAAGTACAAGGTATCCATTTATCTGATGACATCATCCAGCACCAACATTTCGATGGCGATAGAAACAGATACCGAAACCCTGAGCCTGCTCCGCCGTGAGCTGTCAGGATTTGCCGAATTAATCACGGAAAACAATATTGCCACTATCAGCATACTCGGAAAACTGAATTGGGGAGATTCGGATGCAAGCAGCCGTATCATCGAATTGCTGCACGACATACCTATCCTGATGATTTCGTACGGGAATGACAATCATTGCGTATCGATAGCCATCCGGCAGAGTGACTGCAAACACGCTCTCTGTACGTTATCCGATCATTTTCTCGGAACCGATTTCACACACGAAAACGGCTCGCATTCGTTCAGTGAAGAGTATAATGCTTTTATCATCTGATTTTTCATCTAATATAAAACGTTATTTACTTCGAAATAAAATCATTGTAAGTAACATTTTTCAATGGATTGGAAACTGTCGTAATAGGAGAACTTATGTTCTTGTCCGGATATACTAAAGAATCCTGCCATTATACTTGATAAGTAGCATATTGGCAGGATTACATTAAAGTTCTAATTCATTCACAGTTTCTAATTACAAGAGGTATAGGGGTTATCACATTGGTATTTTGGAGAAAGCCACCCATATTCATGTTTATTATTTATATTTTGTATGAAAAGCCAATTCTGATAAGCATTGTATACGATATAAAAATCTCTCCATTGAGGTCTATGTATGACAAATGAAACATCTGAATCGGGATTTGGAGTTTTTAGTACTTGAACTATATCAGAATCGTAACAGGATACATGTATTCCTAAATATTGAGTTTCTATCCAACCTCTAATATCGGTAAATGTACTGTCTAATGGAGAAGAAACTGTTACATCAGCCATATTATCTTTTATCCTGTGAATTGCGATAAGTACATACTCTTCTTTAATTGTATCATTAATGATATAATTAATGACAGATAATTTTTCTTTTTCATTGAATATA
>NZ_JBBKBJ010000025.1:0-51816 GCF_037890145.1 Phocaeicola sp. HCN-6420 | reverse complement strand
TTTATAAACATGGGCTTGAAACACCATCCGTCCTCCACCCCACGAGTATTGGAAATCGGTTTTGGAACAGGCTTGAATGCCTTTTTATCCCTTCTGGAAGCTGATTCGAGCCAACGAAATATACATTATACCACAATCGAACGTTATCCAGTATCTGACGACATTATTCATCATTTGAAATATCCAGAACTGATTTGTCCTGAACGCAGTAACGATTTTTATGCATTACATTCTGCCGAATGGAATACTGATGTAATGATTACTCCACACTTTACATTACATAAAATAATGGATGACTTCACAAAGTATGATTTTCAAGGGGAATACGACGTTATTTACTTCGATGCATTTGCTCCAGAAAAACAGCCGGAAATGTGGAGTCAAGAACTTTTTAATACACTATACAGCCGACTTTCTTCTAATGGAATTCTCACAACATACTGTGCTAAAGGTGTAATACGCCGTATGCTGCAAACAGCAGGTTTTACAGTAGAACGTCTTCCTGGCCCTCCGGGCGGTAAGCGTGAAATTTTAAGAGCTTCAAAATAAATAAAAATCCCTTTATGTTCATTACCATCTGAACCGGTTAATACCATAAAGGGATTTTATTATATATCTATAGAAGATAATTTATCACTTCACAATATCCTTCAATTTTACACATTGGAAAGTCATATGTGCCGCACTACTTTCATAAAGAATACCTATTGTTTCCTTATCAATCATTGTAAGGCACGAATATCCCCAATTCTCTCCTTCATCCAAAAGTAGCTGATACTCCGGACTCCAACTATTTCCTCCATCAAGACTTATTTTGATTGTAATATCCTTACGAGCGCTGGTCGTATTAGGATTAGAGAAAACCAAGATATCCTTACCCAAAACATTATCAGCAGCTTTCACACTGATAAGACTTGCCATACAAACAGGTTCCGGCAGTGCCGTACGCGATGATTCGTGTTCTTTCCATGTCATACCCAAATCAGAAGTTGTATACACGGCACGACTTCCACCACGATTATCTCTCATATTCAGCATCAGCGTTCCAGGACTCACTTCCACTACTTGTGCTTCGGTAGTATTAGTACGAGCATGATTGTGAATTGTCCATGTTTTTCCACCATCTTTGCTATACATGATTCCAGCATTAGGAATACGGTCCTTACCTATATATTGAATAGGAAAGACCAAGGTACCATCACTCATTGTTATTCCTCTACCCGGTCCTTGAAGCAAGAAGTACCATTCCGGGCGCTTCACCTGTTCAGTAATATTAATCGGTTCCGACCAAGTCTTACCATCATCTGTACTCTTTACAAGAACTAACTGAGCCGTATGATTTAAATCCATACCCTGCTGCGAGCTCCACCATGCCCGCTGATTACCCATACCATGTGTCCATGCAGCAACAATCCAAACTGTATTTGTTTTAGTATCAACTAAAATAGAAGGATCTCCCACACCGTTTTGAGCAGACGGAAGACCACCATATTCACCGAAAGCTAAAGGCAAACGCATTTTTTCCCAAGTCTTTCCACCATCAGTACTTCGACTTAGTCCCACATCCACATGCTCCTGCAAGTCAACACTGTTATTATAGCGAACATCATATACCCCCAACAGAGTCCCTTTATTTGTTGTTACTAATCCAGGTATTCGAAAAGCTGCTGCCCCATCATCTCCTGCATGACGTACTCCTACTCCCATTCGACGTACAACATCCGGTGCAGATACACATTTAACAGGTAACGACTTACCCTCAGCTTCTACGCGAGTAATCTGAGCCGTTACCTTTGTCAGTAATGAAGCATCCTGTTTCATTTCGATACTAACCCAGAAAAAATTAGTACCTGGAAATAAATTCTGATTGCCTGTCAACAACACGGTATTTCCCTCTGGGGCAGCTTCAGACTTTTTAATAGCATACGAAGGATTAGCTGACAATGTTTTACCCGGAGTATGACTGGAAATATAATCAACAGGAGCAAAACGTTTTTTTCCTCTGTCCTGAAAAGCCTCTGTTCCTCCATAATATAACTTGACAGATTTAATCTGTGATAAAGGTACATTTTTTCCAAAGGTTACTGATACATTATCTAACACTTTACTTTCTCGTGCGTCAAGACGCATGTAGAACAAAACATTATCATGCCGTTCTATCAAGACCGGCACCTGAGGTGCTTTTATATAAACAGTATCTGTAGCCTTTAATCCAGCGACAGACATAAATCCAACTAAAAGAACAAATAATTTTCTCATAGCAAATAAAAATTTATGAAACTATCCTGCAATAGTTTCTGTTAATACCAAGGTTTCAAACAATAAAAGTCAGGAGTCGAAACAGATAAAAGGATTATTATTTTAGCACTCTCCTAAAATCTGTTTTGACTCCTGGCTGAAATGCTCTTATTTATTCAGAGAACAAGCAGAAAAGCGCAGTTTATACTTAGTGTCCTGCTGTGGAACACGATAAATAGGCAATGTATCTACATCTTGCCCACAGCTGGCATTACCTACTCCCCGATGGACAGCATCCAAATGAAGCACAATATACGGACGTTTAGTCAACTCCCATGCATGTTGTCCGTCCATCAAATCTTTATCTGTATACCAAAGAGCAGAAAACGAAACATTTCCTTCGGTCTGAATATTCACACCTTTACCATCAGTATCACGTAAAGTCAACTCACGTAAGCTTTCACGATTACCCATAGACTGAGGTTTCATATAAGGAACTTCCATACCATCTACTGTTGTGGTATATCGTCCTACCATGCAACCATCTTTACGGTCACTATAATTCTCCCACGGACCATATGCATAATAATCGATATTACTTAATGTAGAATCAATATTTGCAACCAATCCGCAACGTCTCAAATCAGCAGTATGTGGACGGAAAAGGACCTCCATATCCATCACACCAGCTTGTGTAAAAGTATAAGTAATATCAGTGCTGCACAAATTCCCTTCACGAGTTGTTGTAACAATTACGTTACCCTTATCTTCAGTTACCGTACAAGTACCTTTATCCTGCAACCCATTACCAGTTTCTGTGAATCTGTCATTCTCTATCCAACGATGATTATCGTATACAAATCCTCCACCCTGACTGATAACTTGTTTCCCATTCATAATCAATGAAACCAACTGTCCATTTGTCTTATTGAACGCAGCTTCTATATTTTTATTCTTCACTGTCAGCAAATTCTCACTATCCGAAACATCCAATTTCAGTTTTTTACTATTCTGCTTTTTCAGTTCAGGCAATCCACAACGAGATAACAATTCATATTGCTGTTTTGCAACTTCATGCCCAGCACCAGCCCAACTTTCAGTATCCGTACAACATACGTATAAATCAAGCATAACTTCTTCACCTTCTTTAGCTGCCTTTTTTAAATCAATATCTTTCAACTTTAAAGTAACCAACAATGAATCATCAGGCATCACAACAGGAAGCTTCATGCTATCCGGCGTAAGACAAACACCATCCTTCACAACCTGCCAACGCAAATAGAATTTATCAAGCGAAAGAAAATCATATGTATTTTTCAACAAAACCTTTGCTTCATTCTGTTTTAAATCAACTCCTTTATCAGCAAAATGCACATATTGATATACAGCCTTTACCTCCTTCAACTTAGGAGATTCCTCACGAGTAGCAGGAATAATTCCATTCGAACAGAAATTACCTTGATGAGGACCTGGGAAATCATAGCCTGTATGTAAACGATAAATACCATTTTTTATCTCATGAGGTTCATAAATAGCCTGATCTACCCAGTCCCAAATAGCTCCACCAATAGTAGCTGAACTACTTTCAATACTTTCCCAATATTCCTTCAGATTACCGATGGCATTTCCCATGGCATGAGCATACTCACAAATAAACATCGGTTTATCCAGTGAACTTACGTAAGTATTCATCCATTTCATACCAGGATACATCTTCGAATACAAGTCACTGAAGCGATTGCCGCCATAATCTTTTCCATCACGTGTACCTTCATAGTGTATGGGGCGGTTGTCTAATTGTCTTGCAGCATCGTAACAAGCCTGGAAATTATTTCCTCCTCCAGCTTCATTTCCCAAACTCCAGAAAATAACACTTGGATGATTGCGATCTCGGAGGATCATACGGTCAATACGATCGACAAAAGCAGGAATCCAAGAAGGCATATCACTAATAGACTGATTGGCATGATCTTCCAAATCCGCCTCATCCATTGTATAAAGTCCAAAATAATCGAACATAGCATACATCTTCGCATCATTTGGATAATGAGAAGTACGAATGGTATTAATATTATTCTGCTTCATCAATGTTACATCACGCAACATTGATTCAACTGTTACAGCTCGTCCATAAACAGGATGTGTATCATGACGATTAGTTCCTTTAAAGAATACCCGTTGTCCATTAATATAGACCAATGTACCTTTTAATGCAATGTCACGGAATCCATACTTGGTAGAAAATGCCATTTCATCTTTATCCCCGTTTCGCTGAATCACATGCACAGTATATAAGTTAGGAGTTTCTGCAGTCCAAGGAAGAAGATTTTTCAGTTTAAAGGCTACCTTTGTCTGAATAACTTCTTTATTTTCCGAATAGTTCACCTGCTGCTCTGTCTCAGCAACTAATTTTCCTGCCGGGTCGAATAACTTTACAATCAAATTCTTTGCACCTTTCATCCGGTCACGGTTATCGAGTGTCAAATCAACACGCATTTCACCGTTAGTATATCCTGAAGCAGCATCCAGCTTAGAAGTTATATAATGATCACGCACACTTACTAAAGGAACATTATACAAATAAACATCACGGAAGATACCACTCATACGGAACATATCCTGACATTCCAGATAAGAACCGTCACTCCAGCGAAAGACCTGAACAGCCAAGCGATTCTTACCTGTACGCAAATATTTCGTCAAGTCAAATTCAGCAACATTGTTCGATCCTTGCGTATATCCTACATATTCTCCATTCAAATAAACAAATGCAGCACTATATATTCCACTAAAATGAATAAATGTACGTTGTTTTTCCCATCCGGCAGGTAAATCGAAGAAACGTACATACGAACCGACTGGATTGATACCATAATTGGCACCACCATCATTGAACCCTTTTCGAGCATCAATATAAGGAGGTGTGTTAGAGTGAGGATATTCTACATTCGCATAAATAGGACGGTCGTATCCTTGCATTTCCCAATTAGAAGGAACCGGTATAGTCTCCCAATTAGAAACATCATAGTCCTCTTTATAGAAAGATACCGGACGCTGAGAAGGTTCAGAAACAAAATGGAAGAGCCAATCTCCATTCAATAACTGAAAAGCAGAACTTTTACTATATAGCCAGGGAGTACGATAAAAATCTTTATCCGACAACATTTCTTTTTCCGTCATATAAGGAATATAAGTTGCACAACCTGGCTCTTTATGTTCTGCAAACATTGTTTCATCTTCCCAATGAACTTTAGGACGAACAGAAATATCTGAAGTCCCCTCTGCTGGCATCACAGCTTTACTGACATTTATATAAAAATATGTTTCTGGACTATTAGAATACTTTGCTTTATCAGCCAATGTAAACTGCCCGTTTGTACGACAAAACAAAATCAATTCTGGACTATTGGAAGGAAATATCTGCAAATATTTGCCATTCTTCTTTATAATCCATAACTGAGATTCATCAGAACCATTATTTTCAGTTATTCCCAATGTTTTATCGCTTTTCGCATGAACAGCCTTATTCTCAAAAGGATTTATAAAACGAAAACTACCGGACAAATTAGTAATGCTCCATTGTTGCAGTTTATCAGTTTCACTACTATTACTTAATAACACACGCTGACTACCAGCATCATATCCCAACACTTTTCCCGGATGATTAACTGGTACAATATTGTACAATTTATTCCGAGCAAACCCAACCTGTGCATACACTGTACCAATAGCACAAATCCATACACACACTAAACAAACGAATATATTTCTCATAAAATAAAAATTTCATTAATAATATCTTACTTTTGGAGCTTTATCTCGATTGTAATTATCGTTAACATAAACACGTACCCAATCAATATACATGGAAGGAGGATTTTGCTTACTCCATTTTTGTGAATCAACGGCTCCCGGCCATGCCTCCGGATCAACAGATAATCCCGTACTAAATATCAGATAAAATCCGGCAAGATCACTCCACGGCCAATCAATGTTGCCATTCGCCCCTTTTTTATGTTCAAAATAAGCTTTACCATTCACTCCTCCCACAATCCTGTCCGGATACCATTCCAACCAATAAATATTCCATTGACTCATATCCCCTAGGTTAATGCTAGAGGTAACACTTCCTTTACCTCCTACCACACCAGCATAATGGTGTTCTGAATGAAGAGTAAAATGAGCACGCTGATTTATTTGCTTTTTGGGATTTTCCAATAAATCAATTTCTCCATTCTTTGGCCATGGTCCTTTGTTTCCCATAAACCACAGAGCTTCATTAAACCCTTCTGCAGCTGTACGTTTAAAACGGATTTCTATTCGCATATTCTCTGTAAACTTACACCAAGTCTGTTTTCCGGAAGTTACCGAACGATAAGCCGCATGTGAAAATTTTACGTTTTTTCCGAAACCGTTATCTATTGAATCCGTTTCTTCCACTGGCCACATATGTAATACACCATTTTCCACCTTAGAGCACCTTGCATTATTCACACAAGCCGCCTTACTCATCGTTTTAGTCTTATGCTCTTGAAAACCTAAAGGAAGTCCCTTCTTTGTATACTTATCCAAAAACTCATGGGCGGTATAAAAATACCATCCTTTCTGGGTAGGATGAGCATCACCCAGTTTAAGCTTCAATGTTTCATCCGGATGAGGGTATACTTTCGTTTCATCATCTTTATCATCAACCACAGTTACTCCCAACTCCTCCATCTCAATGACAGCAGCCGAATCATCCGAAGTTGTTGCTTCCAGCTTTACATAACGGGCTGTTGGTACCGACGGAAGACTTACAGTCTGGGGCAACGGATTATGCATGATGTTACTGAACTCACCATCCGATACCAATACCTTCCACTCCTTTCCGTCCTCACTGACAGAGAACTGGTAATGATAAGCCATCGTTGGTTTAGCTTCTCCGTTCAAAGGAGCGTAGGTGAAAGCCTTCAGACGGACCGGCTTGCCCAAGTCTACCACCAAAGGAGAAAATGACAACCGGTTCCACGTATTGCGCGGAAGCATGTTCCAGTCAGCAACTGCCGCCTGATTTGCAAGAGCTGGAGCATAATAAGCAGATACATTCGATATATTCGCACAAAGACGACACGAATCAATGCGGACACGGATGGAATCAGCCGTCAGCTCCGGAAAGCGAAGCATGCGCTTATAGCCGATGGTCGTACCTTCACCCAATGACTGCCAGACACCGTTACGGTAAGCCTCAACCGTAAACTTCTCCACACGCTGACCCTTCGAGATATCTTCCTGAACCTGAACCACGTTCAGCCGACTCGCTGGACGAATGACGTACGAACGGGATTCACCTGCACATGCAGTCCATGAAACATTACCGTTCTGAACCTTATCATCCGAAAAGACCCGGCGGCGGTAAACTGCAAACTCCTTCAAACGGGATACATCGGCTTCGTTCAGCAAACCCCGGCGGTCGGGAGGTATATTCAGCAAAAGAACCGAATTATAGCCTACAGACTGAAAATAAATATCTGACAATTCTTGCAGACTTTTCACCTTTGCATTTTCTTCCTCATGCCAGAACCACCCCGGACGAATCGATACATCCACTTCCGAAGGATACCAGAAAAGTTCCGTTGCATCCTGCAACATCTTACGACTACCCAAATCTTTTGCTTTACCGTAAACCCCTAAACGTTTATTATTTTCCGCAGAACGTGCATAAATTCCCGGAGTAAGTACCGTTGTGCTCCATTCCGTTTCACGACCGATACCTTTCTCATTGCCAACCCAACGTACATCATCACCCATTATCGCCATTACAGCTTTGGGCTGCAAATGCTGGATTGTCTTATAAAAGGCGTCCCAGTCGTACACCTGCTTCTTTCCGTTAGGACCTTCACCGTTTGCACCGTCGAACCATACCTCATTCACCTCACCGTAATTTGTCAATAATTCCGTGAGCTGTTCGATAAAGAATTTATTGTATTCAGGAGAATTACCGTAGCAGGAAGCATTACGGTCCCAAGGAGACAGGTATACACCGAATTTCATGCCATACTTGGTACATGCATCACGAAGTTCACGCACCACGTCACCCTTGCCGCCCTTCCACGGAGAAGAAGCCACCGAATGAGATGTCGTCTTTGTCGGCCACAGACAGAAACCGTCATGGTGCTTGGCTGTAAGCAGTACCATCCTAAAGCCACACTCTTTCAAGGTGTGTACCCACTGCTCAGCATCCAGTTCCGTCGGATTAAACAAAGAAGGATCTTCCGTACCATCCCCCCATTCACGACCGGTAAATGTATTAATTCCAAAATGCAAAAAAGCCGTCAGTTCCATCTGCTGCCAGGCTAACTGCTGCGGAGAGGGAACTAAACGGGCCGCCATTGAAGCTTTCTGCTCCAAGCTTTCATTTCCAGAAAACTGCAAATGCTTTACAAAATAAGAGGTATCCTGCTGAGCTTGCCCCCCAATAGGGAGGACAAGCAATGAACACGCCATTAAAAACTGGTTTATTTTATTCATGCAGTTTATTTATATGTCAAATTATTACTCAATTATCACTTCATCAAGATAAACTTTAGACGCTTGTCCCGGGCGAACATGATTATCTGGACAATTTCCTGGAGTTTCCAGTGTAAATTTAATATAACGTCCGATAATATCAACATTTTCAATCGATAAATCTTCAATAAAATTACCTTCCTTAAAAATTTCATCATCCGTAAAGGTCAACTTTCCTATTTCTTTAAATGTCTTATTATCGTCCGAAACTTCTACTTTCATCATTCGAGGCTTATGTACAGCCATACCATAATTCGTAATGCAACCAACTGCAAAACATTTCATCTTTTCAGGCTTCAACAAATCTATAACAAAAGAAATAGGTTGTGATAGTCCTCCCGTATGCCATTCAAAATCAGTCTGCTTCAGACTTCCACGTAAGCCATTGACTAATATTCCCATTTCTTTCGGAGCACCCACTAACGGTTTAGCCGTAGCCTTGTTCCAATGAATAGGTAATATAAGCGTTTTTCCCATCTGTTTACCTTTAGTAAAAGTGGCGGCTTTTATTTCTACATCCTTATCAACGACAAAAGCAGAATCATATACAGCAGATGTTTCCATAGGTTCAGTACCATCCAACGTATAATGTATTTCCATATCAGGACGTTCGCATTCCAGTTCCACTTTTAATTTTCCAGATTCTTCCGGTGTAACCTTATGCTGAATATTATACATAGAACGTGCATAGATAATTCCCTTCTGCTCCAGATGTTTGTCGAAATTATCTAATCCTTTCAAAAATTCATTCCAGTTCTTTTTCCCTTTTGGAACCCATGCTATTTCTGCCAAAGCAGCCAATCTCGGGAAAGTCATATAAAACACATCTTCGGGTACATTACAAAATTCAGTCCACATGCAGGCTTGAACTCCCATCAACAAAGATTCGTATTCAGGCTTCCAGTCGCTCTGAACAGGCTCATACTCAAACAAATTCTTTAATGTATTATTACCAAAATAAGTAACAGGCTCAAACCATTGAGGTCCCTGATATCTGATTAAATAAGCAATACGGGCAGGTGCCATTATAAACCGATGTCCCTGTTCCGCTGCTTTCAGTGCAGCCTTTCCATATCCTTGCCAACCTAAAATAATAGCCTCTTCTGGCAATTTACTATTCGTCAGTTCATCCCAACCCATAACTTGCTTACCTTTACTACGGACATAATCTCCTATGCGTGACATAAAATATCCTTGTAAAGCTTCTTCATCAGCTAAATGTTCTTTACGAATACGTGCCTGACACAAAGGACATTTTTCCCAGTTGGTTTTAGTGGCTTCATCCCCTCCTAAATTGATATAGCGGGAAGGAAATAATGCAATCACTTCATCAAGAATATCCTGTAAGAAAGTAAAGGTTTTATCATTTCCCGCACAAAAGATTATTTCAGCGTTCTTTCCACCCAGACCAGGCAATACCCCGATAAAATCTTTTACAACCGGACACGCATATTCCGGATAGGAAGCCAAAGCAGCATTCGAATGAGCAGGAATATCTATTTCCGGAATAATTTCCACCTGACGTTCGGCTGCATAACGGATAATCTCCTTCATATCTTCTTGAGTATAAAATCCACCTACAGTGGCAGGTTCTCCCTTTTTTGGATTCCTTCTATCAGGAAAAGGAAACTTCTGACGATCTACCCTCCACGCCCCTACTTCTGTCAGACGAGGATATTTCTTTATTTCCAGACGCCATCCATTATCATCTGTGAGATGCAAATGCAAACGATTAATTTTCAACATAGAAATACAATCAATCATTCGAATCACATCTTCCTTCGGTAAAAAATAGCGAGAAACATCCAACATAAAACCTCGATAATCAAAACGAGGCTTATCTTTAATAGTAATAGCAGGTACAGCCCATGTTTCCACAGTATGCTTCTGCCCTTCTATTGCAGGGGGAAGCATCAGACGAATATTTTGCAAGGCATAAAAGAAGCCTTTCACATCGGCTGCCTTTATCGTTATTTTATCAGAAGTTATCTGTAATTCATAGGCGTCTGTTTTCATCGACTGATCAATAGAAAAAACGATATTGCCATCTTTTGCCTTTTCAACCTTAGGAGTGAAACCCGCCGATTTAGTAAATAGCGAAGCAAAGTTTTCGGCCACGATACGTTGTTCATCATCAGCTACAGCAATAACAGTCTTTCCACTAAAAGAGAAAGAACCGCTTCCCTTTTCAACAGACAACGGCTGAGGAACAATAACCACATCCTCAAGTTGTTTTGGAGAATGACATCCAGCCATACCCAGTGCCAAAGCAGCAATACAAGCCATTATCCATTTCCTCGACTGAAAATATATCTTAACCATATCTCTCTATTTTTATTCTTTATCACGATCTGGAGAAAAACGTACAGGATCATTATA
This sequence comes from Phocaeicola sp. HCN-6420, assembly GCF_037890145.1. Lineage (NCBI taxonomy): Bacteria > Pseudomonadati > Bacteroidota > Bacteroidia > Bacteroidales > Bacteroidaceae > Phocaeicola > Phocaeicola sp. HCN-6420. The sequence continues at coordinate 40,653 of NZ_JBBKBJ010000025.1, read as the reverse complement.
TTTTTCCTGCAGTTCCAATAATTGTTTCTTTAAGTCAGTGACAATCGAATCATAGTCACTCTGACCATACAAATTATGTAGCTCATTAGGGTCCTTTTGTAAATCATAAAGTTCCCATTCATCAATATCATTATAGAAATGAATCAGTTTATAACGGTTAGTACGGATTCCATAATGACGCTTTACCATGTGCTCTGCAGGATATTCATAAAAATGATAATACAAAGCTTTACGCCAGTTGGCTGGATGTTCTCCTTTCAGCAATGGCAACAAAGAAACTCCATGCATATCCTCCGATACCTTTGCTCCGGCAAGTTCCAAAAACGTTGGAGCATAATCAATGTTCTGTACCAGTTCGGTAATATCTCCTCTCCGATTGAATCCTTTAGGTAAACGCATAATCAAAGGAGTATGCATCGATTCTTCATACATAAAGCGTTTATCAAACCATCCATGCTCTCCCATATAGAAACCTTGATCGGAAGTATAAACCACCAACGTATTGTCCAACAAACCTTTTTCTTTTAAATAATCCAATACACGTCCTACATTATCATCCAACGATTTCACCGTCTTCATGTAATCACGCATGTAACGCTGAAACTTCCAGTCAGCCAAGTCTTTACCCTGAGGATTTTTCTTATAGAAATCTTCAATAATCGGGCCGTAAAATTTATCCCAAACAGCTCTCTGCTCTTTATCCATACGTCCTAGGAATGATTCATATAATGTTTTCAAACGTGAATTTTTGTCTGGACGCAGCATCTTCAGATCGTAAATCATATCCATATCTTTTACGATACTCATTTCTTGTGCGGCAGCAGCCGGACGACCTTCATAATCATCGAAGAATGTTTCTGGAAGCGGGAAAGTCTTATCTTCATACAATGCCAAATTACACGTATCAGCCATCCAGTTACGATGAATTGCCTTGTGGTGGATCATCAGGCAGAAAGGTTTATCCTTATCTCGTTTATTTTCCATCCAGTCTATCGCATCATCTGTTATCAGGTTAGTTATATAACCATGTTTTTGGATAGTATCATTATTCTGAGTAATAAAGTCCGGATTATAATAATCCCCCTGTCCCGGCAATATTTCCCAATAATCAAATCCGGTAGGCAAACTCTCCAAATGCCACTTACCTATCAGAGCTGTCTGGTATCCCGCTTTCTGAAGCAATTTAGGAAAAGTCTGTTGGGCACTGTCGAACACACAGGTCGTATTATCATAAAATTTATTTCCACACGAATGTTTGCCAGTAATCATACAAGCACGACTCGGACCACTCAACGAGTTAGCCACAAAACTATTCGTAAAACGTACCCCATCGGCAGCAATACGGTCCAGATTAGGTGTTTCCATATACCGCGTATCATAGCAACTCATCATCTGAGCCGTATGATCATCGGTCATGATATAAACAATATTATAAGTTTTTTTTGCTTCCGACTTATTCTGCTGGCAAGAAGACGCTGTTGCAGTCAAAGCACTCAATCCGGCCATAGAATAAAATAAATTCAGGTTTTTCATATTTATATATTAATTATTCGGAGTAAAATCATTACAAACATTGAGTCTGTAGTACTAATAAAGATTACGTAAAAATATGAGGCAGAAAATACTTCACCATCATTCAACTAATACAGAAGGGAATCAAAAATTTATTAAATAAGCCCGCACAATTACAATAAGCTTTATAATAAAAGAATGTAATTATGCGAGCTTTCAAGAGTCTGTTTTCAATTTTACCCTTTTCTTCAGGAAACCCTTAAAAGAAACTTTAACCAACAATCAGGCTATTTTTCAACAGACTCCAATTATATAGCTTTTCAATAACCAAAGTTATTATCCGTGATACCCGGATTTGCATCTCTTTCCGTATCAGGAATCGGTAATAACAAGTTCTTCTTCAGAAAGTCTTCTGTCAGATTACCCTCATTATAAAGACGGTCGGTCCATTTCTGAGCAGCAGTCTTATAGTACGCATCCGAAGCCTTTGTAAACTCATGATTATTATGATATTGTAAAGCTTTCTTCAAGTACTCAGTACCTTTGATACGAAGTAGTTCATACATTGACGGTTCACCATCCAGTTCGAACAAGAACTCGAAATAAATCTTTTCACTGACTTGATCCTTGGTTAATTGTTTAGACCATGCCTTCGGTTCAACACCGTTACCACCAGCTGATTCACGTGCACGTTTCAACACCTCTTCTACCAGTTCGATAGCCTTTTGAGTATCTCCCAGTTCATTATAAACATCAGCCATCAGCAACAACATTTCAGCATAACGATATACCATCAGATTCTTATGAGAAGAAGTTCCCTGCTGGTTAGGATCATACAACTTCATATGAGCAGGCCATGCCATCTGATTACCACTCTCCGCATATTTCTTCTGTATACCCTTCAAAGCTTTAATATATGCTTTTTCTTGCGGAGTCTTACCATCTGCTTCATTCAGATTATTCAGATAATTTAAATCCGGATTAGTCGGATCTTTAAATTTCTCATAAGGCAATCTACCTACATATTGTTTAGCAGCAACAGCCTTTCCATTTTTATAGATAGAATCGTATACAGCAACATCCTTACCATTTACCTTCTTTGTATCCAACTGAACGGTATAGGTGAAATAAGGATAATAATATACAGAATCGTTTGCCGACGGTTTATCACCTACCTGAGCTTTAGGTTCCGGTTTATTATTTCCTCCACGGTCTCTATGTGCAGTCAAAAATGTAGCAGCTATACGAGGATCACCTGGATAAGTACCTTGATGCATATCATAAGCAGCTTTTGTCGCACGATACGTACTCCAGCATACACCCGGTGTCGAACCTGTCGGTGAGAAACGGTTGCTGGCACGGTTAAAACAAGAAGGAGAATTCAAAGCAAAGTTCAACTGGAAAATAGCTTCTTTCGAGGTAGTCACCCAGTCACCAAACAAATCTGCAAAATTCTTTTCCAGTTCATATACATGCTTGTTATAAACTTCATCGAACATCTCCTTTGCATTTTTCAGATTATTGTTAGTATCAATACCAAGCTTTGCCATCCGATAGTACACTTTTCCCAAGAATGCCTTTACTGCCCACGAATTAACACGTCCAACCTCAGAAGTTTCACTGATGCTCATAGCTTCTTTCAAGTCTGTCACAACCTGATTCAATACTTGCTCTTTCGGAGTACGAGGCATTGAGATACCCTCTGAAGTAGAAGCTACAGTTTTCAAAGGCACATCTCCCCAAAGAGATACCAGATTATAATAAGCCATGGCACGGAGGAATTTCGCTTCACCACCATACTGGTTCTTAATATCATCGCTCAATCCACTAGATGACAGATTCTCCAAAAAGGCATTGGTTTCAGAAATCACTTTATACATACCATTCCAGGTAGTAGAAATCAATCCGTCACTTGAAAGTGCCTGTAACGAAACAATACCATCACTACCACTACGTTGTGACCATGCAAATCCGGCACCGCTAATAGGAATTTCCTGATAATGCTGACCATAAGCCGATGTAGAAGTCATATACGCATAGCATCCCAGCAAAGCCAACTGAGCACTCGATTCAGACGAGAAAACGACTGTATTATTCTGTGAATATAACGGATCCTCATCCAAGCAAGACGAAAAACTGGAAGCCGCTACTATAGATAATATCAAATATTTATATAGTTTCATAATCTAATCTTTATTTAAATCCAATTTATTAGAATGTTACATTCAGTCCAAATACAAACTGACGAGGAGTAGGATAAGAGCTCATGTCTACACCCGGACGCAATCCATCGAAAGCAAAGCTATTAACTTCAGGATCATATCCACTATAATCTGTAATGATAAATGCATTCTTTACAGAAGCAAAAATCGATGTATTCTTGAAACCGATCTTCTTCATCCATGCTGAAGGAAGAACATAATTCAATGTAATATCTGAACATCTCAAGTAGCTTGCATCTTCTACGTAACGATCCATTACCATGTTCTGAACAATGAAGTTAGAAGAAGGATACAAATTTGAGTGATTTTCAGGTGTCCACATACCTTCAAAAGCCTTCTTTGATACTGTACCGGCTTTCTGTCCCGGAGTATTGATATAACGGTTGTTTACGTTGATGACATCACGGTCTTGCACGCCATTAAAGGCAGCGCTCAACGTCAAACCTTTCCAAGATAAAGAAGTCTGGAAACCATATGTAAATCCTGGATTCGGGTCACCGATAATATCTCGGTCTGAAGTATTTACAGAACCATTGCCATCTCTATCTACAAATTTGATATCACCTGCTACCGGAGTACTTCCATTTACATCCTTATAGTAACCAATTGAACCATCTTCCTTGATAAACTTCACACCTTGATCTGTAATATCTTCCGGCTGTACAATTCCTTGTGTAACATAACCCAGGAACAATCCCGGAGCTTCACCTTGCAAGAATACATGACCTATTCCAAAGTGGTCACCCAATGAGTTACCATAGTAACCAATACGTTCACCCAAACATCCAAAGTCTGAAGGCAGCAAACCAAGGTCTACAATCTTACTCTTGTTCTTTCCGATATTACCTGTAATACTCCATTTCCAGTCCTTAGTATCAATAACCTGAGCAGTCAAAGAGAATTCTACACCTTTGTTATCCAATGAACCCTGGTTATAATAAGTAGAGCTAAATCCGGCAGAACCCGGCAATGAACGTGAAATCAGCAAGTCGTTTGTACGTTTTACATAGAAATCGAATGTACCACTCAAACGTGAACGTAACAAACTAAAGTCGATACCAGCATTCCATGAAGAGGTCTTTTCCCAAGTCAAGCCGTCATTTGGCAAGTTTGTAATCTGTAAAACCGATTCCTGATCGCCACTTCCACTGCCATAGTGATAATTACCATTTGAGCCATACATGGAGAATGTAGAATAAGGATCGATACTCTGGTTACCTGTTACACCATAACTTAAACGAACCTTCAACTGATTCAACCAATCAACATCTTTCAGGAATTCTTCTTGTTCCATACGCCATGCAACAGAAGCTGAAGGGAAATACCCCCAACGGTTTCCTTTACCAAACTTACTAGAACCATCGGCACGTAAGGAAGCTGTAATCAAATACTTGTCGAGGAAAGTCAAGTTTAGACGTCCCAGATAAGAAAGTAACTGATAGTCTTTTTGAGTCGGAGCTAAGTGCTGTACATTACCAGCCATATGAAGTCCGTTTTCTCTCAAATCGAACATTGTAAACTGAGTACCATTTGTATTTTCACTCAGGAAGTTATAATCATCGTAAGTAACACCCACTGTAGCATCCAATGTTGCAATCGAGCCCAGCTTGGTATTATAGTTCAATACATTTTCAATAGTAACATTGCTTTTGTTCAAATCTGTCAGTGCCAGATAACCATTGTTGTTCATACCTTGATACAACTGCAAGCCATACCAGCGCTTACGGTCGTTCATGTTCAGGTTACCACCCACACGCAAGTTATAACGCAAGCCCTTTATAATATTCCATGACAAATCCATAGAAGCATTGAATGTCTTATCATTAGCAACATCCACATAGTCATTCAACCAACTGAATATAGTTGTTTTATTTTCTGAACTGAAAGAAGGGTCATCTGCCGGCATTTCAAACGGAGCATAATCAAGAGCGGTACGAGATATAGCGGTTGTAGAACCACCCAATGTACTACCACCGGCCATCATGTTATTCTGACGAAGAGAACCACTCAATGTCATGTTCAAGTGTACTGTTTTCGACAAGTCCATACCGATATTAGCACGCAAGTCACCTTGTTTCAAACCGGTCTGTTTTACAGTACCGTTAATATCCTTAAAGTTTGCAGAGATATAATAAGTCGTCTTATCACTACCACCACTTACTGACAATGAATAATTCTGAGAGAATGCAGATGTATAAATCTCCTTCTGCCAGTTACGATAGTTAATTATATGATAAGTTTCCGGGTTATTGGGATCATAATTCGCCAAAGCATCATTGTATACATATCTCACTTCGTCACCCACAATATAGAAAGGATATTGACCATTCGAAATACGTGAATTGATGTAAGCCGCATGTTCGTAAAGATTAGTCATCTCCATCAGTCTTGATGGCTCAGCTATTGTAAAGTTAGCAGAAACATTCACTTTTGCTTTACCTTGTTTACCTTTCTTAGTCGTAATCAAGATAACACCGTTTGCACCACGAGAACCATAAATAGCAGTAGAAGAAGCATCCTTCAAGATGGTAATATCTTCGATATCTGCAGGGTTCAAAGAAGCCAAGGGGTCCTGATTAATCTGGAAGTCACCACTGATACCAGAAGAAGCAAATTCACCGGCAGAAGCTTGCGGTACGTTATCGATGACATACAACGGCTGATTATCACCACGTAAAGAGCTGGCACCACGAATTGTGATAGAAGATGCAGAACCTGCCATAGCAGAAGAAGCACTAACTACCAATCCAGCAACTTTTCCTGACAAGAGATTATCAAGTGAAGTAGCTTTTGCAGCATCATTAGCATCCGGTTTCATGGTAGTTAATGCACCAGTTAAATCACCTTTACGCGCAGTACCATAACCTACTACTACAACTTCATCAAGAACTTCCGTATCTTCTTTCAATACAATACGGTTTCCTGTCATTTTAGAAATTTTCACATCTTGAGTTGAATAACCCACATAAGAAACTACGAGTGTATTACCAACCTTACCTTTTAAAGAAAAGTTACCATCGAAATCAGTAATTGTACCATCCGAAGTACCCTTTACTTGGACAGTAGCACCAATTATGCTTTCACCTTTTTCATCAACAACTTGTCCTGTAATCATTCCTTGTTGAGCAAAAGCTCCAAATGGAACTATTAACAAGAGCATTAAGAAGATACAAACCGAATGCACCTTAAATTGTATTTGTTTCATAGTTTTAAAGTTAATAAACGTTTTAATACCGCGGTTTAATAAACTCAAATTTTGTATAGCAAAGATGAGAGATTCAGTTTTCTTCAATGTTCTAAAATCAATAATTTATTTCTAAAAATCAATAAAAGCATATTTCTGTATAAGAGAATAAGCTAATTAATCAAAATCGAACAACATTTAGACAAAAATGGAAGAGGAGTCATCAATCATTAAAGAAGACAGTCCAATGCACCAAGACCCCAACCGAGGAAATCCCATTTTTAGAAAATTATACAAGCTATTATCTATTTCAACCAAATTTAGTATTTTTGTCCTCAAAGTTTTACAAACGCTATGAAAGTCCATACTATACAATTTCTTTATTTTATACTTCTCCTGCTAATACCAACAAATATACAAGCAGATGAGTACTTATATAAGCAATTGTCCATATCGGATGGGTTTCCACCCTATATACAACATATCTATGCAGAAGAAAATGGTTTTGTATGGATCAGTAGCAAACAAGGGCTTGGCAAATTTAATGGTTACGAACTAAAGAGTTATTTTCATGAAGAAGGAAACCCTTTTTCTTTACCAGGCAATGAAATTTATCAAATAGAAGAAGATAGTTTACATAATCTTTGGATCCTAACAAATAACGGAACTGTAAACTACCAGCGAAACACAGATCATTTCACTCCAGTATTGGACGAAAATGGAAACATCATCAAAGCTACGGCATTTTGTAAATTGCCTGAACAAGTTTTACTGGCTGATTACGCTAATCTTTACCAATACGATTATCGTAAAAAGCAGATAAAAACATTAACGCATCTCAAGTTGACTGACTCTTTCCCTATACGTGAAATAATACCATGGGACAATCATACTCTACTCTGTATCAGCCAGTGGAAAGGTATAATCCTGCTTGATATGCAAAGTGGAAAGAGAAAAGAATCTCCTTTACCCAATGAAAAAGAAATTACCCAAGTTCTAATAGATCGCAAAGGATATATATGGATTACAGCCTACAACCGAGGTATAACTTGTTTCGACCGGCAAGGTAACATTCAGGCAATTTATAATACCGAAAATCAAAAACTAAGCCATAATGTCATTTTATGCCTAAGTGAACATGAGGGAAAGATATGGGCTGGAACCGATGGCGGAGGGATCAATATTATTAATCCTCAAACAGGGAATGTAAAAATTTTAAAACATTTATCAGGCGATAAAAACTCATTACCCATAAATTCCATACAAAGTCTGTTCCAACGCGACGGACAAGAAAATACATGGGCAGGAAGTGTTAAAGGAGGACTTATTAACATTCGTCACTCCATTGTACATTCATACTCAGATGTTCCATTAGGATATACCAATGGACTTAGTGAAAAAGCTATACTTAGTTTTTTCCAAGAAACAGGGTCTGAGGACATATGGATAGGAACAGACGGAGGTGGCGTAAATCGTTTTAATCCACATACTAAGCAGTTTATACACTATCCAGCTACTTATGGAGAAAAAGTTGTATCTCTCTGCAGATATTCCCAACAAGAATTGCTTATTTCTCTATTTTCAAAAGGGGTATTTTTCTTTAATAAGCAAACAGGGAAAATACGTCCTATCAACGAAGGTAGTGCCGTTATCAATCAGATAGCATTATATGGTAGAAAAGGAATCAATCTATATCAAGATGAAACAGAATCAGTGTTATTGCTTTCGTCTGAAATATATAGATATTATTTGAAAAGCGGAAGACTACAACAATTGAGTGACAGCCAAATTTCAATTGAAGGACAAACTCTACCTATCGGATATGATAGTTTAAAAACTTATTTATATGATTTAAAGCACATCTATACCATAGACCATCGCAACAACAAAATAGAAACTATTTATACCTCGACCCAAGAAAACTATATAGAATGTGTCACAAAAAATGCAAAAGGTATTTTCTGGATTGGATTTAGTGATAAAATTCTCCGATATGATTCTTCTACACAATTGGAAACACAGATAGATGCTCCTCAACTAAAAAAAATCACCGCTCTTATTTGCGATCAGCACCAGCGAGTATGGATAGGAACCAATGAAGAACTTTTTGTATGGCTTGACAATGAAAATAAACTTATTTCCTTAGACGAATCTGACGGTGCCGAAGATAATGAATTTTTAAAAAAGGCAGTATGGGCTTCTCCACAAGGTGATATCTACTTGGGAGGTATTAACGGCATGTTGTATATTGATGGTAATAAAAGTAGCATCACCATCCCTACTTCTCCAGAACTCAAACTAACAGACATTATCAGTAACAATAAAAGTTATCTGTCCGATATCGACCAAGATGAGAATTCTCTCGATTTGTCTTTCGACAACAAAACGGTCATTATAAAGGTGATGGCTTACGAAAGTAATATTTTCAGGAAAAAGGTATACCGATGGTATATTGACGGTAAGGAAGAATCAACCACAGACAGCAAACTTCCTGAACTGACACTTCGCTCACTTACTCCCGGAACTTATCATATTTCGGTTTCCTGTAGCACTAAAGATGGCTCATGGACTACTCCACAGCAAGTCATCACTCTCCATATTCCGCCCGTATGGTATCAGACATGGTGGTTCAATTTATTATGGATACTCTTGGCCGCAGCATTGCTTATTGCGTTCATTCTCTATTTGTTAAATCGCAAAGAAGAACGGATGAAAGCTGATTTACAAGAGCATAAGCAGAAAATCTATGAAGAAAAGGTACGCTTTCTGATAAATATCAATCATGAATTGCGTACACCTCTAACACTGATTTATACACCACTGAACCAACTGGTAAAAACAATACCTCAGGATAATCCTATATATCCTACCCTCAGAAGTATTCTGAAACAGTCCAAACGAATGAAGGAACTACTGAATATGGTATTGAACCTGAGAAAAATGGAAATAGAGCAAAGTAAACTTAATATACAATCTTATCCACTGAATGAATGGATAAAGGAAATTGCAACTGATTTCAAATACGAGGAAGAAGATAAGCATATCACTATACTCTATGACCTGTCGCCCGAAATAGGAGAAGTAGAATTCGACCAGGAACGCCATATTATCATTCTTACGAATTTGATAGTAAACGCATTTAAACATAGCTCTACAGATAGCAGCATCACGCTACGTACAGAATTGACCGAAGACAAACAATCGGTACGAATCTCCGTCATTGATCAAGGACCCGGTTTGCAAGGAGTAGATACCGAGAAACTCTTTACACGCTTTTATCAAGGTGTGAACGAAAGGAACGGAAGTGGAATTGGACTTTCCTATTCTAAAATTCTGGTAGAAATGCATAAAGGAAAAATAGGTGTATACAACAATCCCGACAAGGGAGCATGTTTCTGGTATGAATTACCTGTCCATGCCCAATCATCCGAAATTTGCCCTCCACGTGAATATCTGAATATTCTCACAGAAGCAGCTCCAGAAGAAGAGAAATATACGCCGATAGCCAACTCAATAAATACCAAAGACTATTCATGCCTATTTGTCGATGACAATGAAAGTATCCGGCAAATGGTAACGGAAGCTCTGAAAGACAATTTTAAGAACTTATACATTGCCTCAAACGGGAAAGAGGCTCTTCAAATAGCTCTTAAAGAAATTCCTGATATTGTTATCAGCGATATTATGATGCCAGAAATGAATGGATACGAACTATGTCGTAGAATCAAGGAAAATCTGAATATTAACCATATTCAGGTTATCCTGCTTACAGCACGTACTGACGAACAAAGCCATTTGGATGGATACAAAACCGGAGCTGATGCCTATATGGAAAAACCATTTGAGATCAATTCTCTTCTGGAAAACGTACGAAACCGGCTTTATTTACGTGAACAAATAAGGTTAAAATACACACACAATTCTATAACTGCCGAGACAGAAAAGCCTATAACTTCGGTTGACGATGCATTCCTCTTCAAACTAAATAAAGTCATCGTTGAGAATATGGAAAACGATGAGTTAAATGTAGAATTTATCAGTCAGGAATTAGGCATCAGCCGCGCGTCATTATATAACCGTTTAAAAGCTCTGACTGGTATGGGAGCCAGCGAATATGTAAACAAGCTTCGTATAGAAAAAGCAATGGAATTGCTTCGGCAAACAGAGTTGAATATGACTGAGATAGCCGAACGTACCGGTTTCTCAACAAGCCGATATTTCAGTACAGCTTTTAAAAAATACACAGGTATTACTCCAACTCAATACAAAGAGTCACCCGACAACCTTAACACCCCATCGGGCAAATAAGATTTTTTCGTATCTTTGCCAAACACAATTAGTGGTAATTTTATGAAAAAATATATCATACTCTTTCTAAATCTGCTTGTATTAATGGGATGCAGCAGTCGACAGCAACAAACGCAACAAGCTACCCTGACGGTAAGTATTGAACCACTCCGTTATTTCACAGAAGCAATTGCCGGAGACAAATTTCAAGTAACCAGCATGGTACCGGAAGGAAGTAATCCAGAAACATACGATCCGACTCCACAACAACTTGTTACTTTGAGTCAAAGCGTGGCATTCCTGCGCATCGGTTACATTGGTTTTGAACAAGTATGGGCTGAGAAGCTCCAAAGTAATGCACCGAATGTTAAATTCTTCAATCTATCGGAAGGCGTAAACCTGATACGAGAAGATGACATTCATCATGGCAACCATTCGCATCCCGGCGGTGTAGAGCCTCATATATGGAGTTCTACCCAAAATGCTTATATCATAGCTGACAATATTTTCCATGCATTGTGTACACTGGATGCGGACCACACAGCATATTACAAAGAAAATCTGGCAAAGTTAAAGCAAGAGATAGCACGTACTGACAACGAAATCCATACCCTCCTGCAAAATACATCGTGTGCCTTTCTTATTTATCATCCGGCACTATCCTACTTTGCACGCGACTATGGACTGGAACAAATCTGTATCGAAGAAGGAGGAAAGGAACCTTCACCCGCTCATTTACAGGCTTTAATCCGCCGCTGTAAAGAAAAACATGTACAAGTTATTTTTGTTCAGAAGGAATTCGACACACGCAATGCCGAAATTATAGCCAGGGAAACCGGAGCCAAAATTGTATCCATCAACCCGTTGAGTTATAAATGGCAGAAAGAAATGACAACAGTAGCAAAGGCTTTAAGCGAATAAAGAGTATTATGGACAAACAGCCAATTATACAATTAAATCATATTTATGCAGCATACGAACGTAAGCAAGTGCTGGATGATGTCAATCTGACGGTATACGAAAAGGACTTTCTGGGAGTTATCGGCCCTAACGGTGGAGGAAAAACAACCTTGATAAAAATCATTCTTGGATTACTTCATCCTATTTCGGGGGAAATGTGTTTCTACAATGCAGGAAAGCAAGTACCAGAAATCAGTATGGGTTACTTGCCACAATATAACTCTATCGATAAGAAATTTCCTATCTCTGTATACGATGTCGTATTATCCGGACTGAACAAACAAAAATCCTTATTACGTTCGTTCACTGCCAAACAACATGAACAAGTACGAGCTATCATAACCCGCATGGGACTTGAAGGTCTGGAAAACAGAGCTATCGGACAATTAAGCGGCGGACAATTACAACGGGCACTATTAGGCCGTGCACTGGTTTCAGATCCTCAAGTCGTGATTTTGGATGAACCCAATACGTATATAGATAAGCGCTTTGAAGCAAAACTTTATTCTCTTTTAGAGGAAATAAACAAGGAACGAGCTATTATTTTAGTCAGTCACGATATTGGCACAGTATTACAGAATGTCAAATCGATAGCCTGCGTGAATGGCACATTGGATTATCATCCCGATACGGAAATTCCTACAGAATGGCTGGAAGAGCACTTCGGTTGTCCTATTGAATTACTGGGACATGGCAACCTGCCTCATCGGGTATTGAAATGTCATCACCACGACTAAATAAACAACAAACTCGTTTTTACTTTTCCCTCTTTTATAAAATTTCCTCCTTATCCTTTTCTTGCAAAAAGGTCAAGCCTTCATGAATAAAAATGACGGATAAAAAAGATAAAGAGTGAAATCAATATGCTAAAAACCATGAAAATCCGTGTAATCTGCAATGAGAAAAAAGATTATCACTATCTTTGCGGACAATGAACTTTAATGAGAAACAAAATAACTCACATGAAACAGTACAACAAGATTAACAATCTGGTCGGGTGGCTGGCGTTCGTGATTGCAGCTTTTACATATTGCTCTACGATAGAACCAACCGCCAGCTTTTGGGACTGTCCCGAATTTATTACAACAGGATATAAACTGGAAGTAGGTCACCCGCCTGGCGCACCTTTCTTCATGCTTACGGCTAATCTTTTCAGCCAGTTTACAAGTGATCCTTCGCAAGTAGCCCGCATGGTAAATACCATGAGTGCATTGATGAGTGCAGCATGTATCTTGTTTTTGTTTTGGAGCATTACTTGTCTGGCTAAAAAGCTGATATGTCCGCGAGAAGAAGACATGACAACAGGCCGCCTGATTGCCATCATGGGATCAGGACTGGTAGGCGCACTTGCCTATACCTGGAGTGACACATTCTGGTTCAGCGCGGTAGAAGGTGAAGTATATGCATACTCCAGCTTGTTTACGGCCTTGGTATTCTGGCTGATACTGAAATGGGAAAACCGGGCAAACGAAGCCCATAGCGACCGATGGTTAATCCTGATTGCTTACCTGACAGGACTTTCTATCGGTGTGCACCTGCTGAACTTGCTATGTATTCCGGCAATTGTACTGGTATATTATTACAAGAAAAACCCCAATGCCAGCCTGAAAGGTAGTCTGATAGCACTTATCGGCTCCATGGTACTCGTAGCTGCTGTATTATATGGTATCGTACCGGGTATCGTAAAAGTAGGTGGATGGTTTGAACTCTTGTTTGTAAACGGACTGGGATTCTCATTCAATACCGGACTGATTATCTACATTATCATACTGGCTGCCAGCATCATATGGGGAGTATACGAAAGCTATACAGTCCGCAGCCGCAAACTCATGAATATCTCATTCCTCACAACTGTGGGTCTGGTAGGTATTCCATTTTACGGACATGGCTGGAGCAGCGTACTGATTGGCATCATTGTATTGGTTATATTGGCCATTTATTTGTTTGCCGACCTGCCCGAAAAACTTCGTGTAAGCGCACGTACACTGAATACCTCTCTGCTCTGCCTGATGATGATTGTAGTAGGATACTCTTCGTATGCCGTAATTGTTATCCGTTCATCAGCAAATACCCCGATGGACCAGAATTCACCTGAGGATATCTTTACACTGGGTGAGTATCTGGGACGTGAGCAATATGGTACACGCCCGTTATTCTACGGTCAAACGTATGCCTCAAAAATTGCACTGAAGGAAGTAGATGGCGGATGTACTTACGATATGACTGAAGGTGCACCGGTATACCAGCGCAAAGAAAAAGAACGCCCGGATGAAAAAGACAGTTACGAAGTTGTACGTAATAAAACGGAATATAAGTATGCACAGAACATGCTTTTCCCACGTATGTGGAGTTCCGATCACGCCAAGGCTTACGAAGATTGGCTGGGAGGAGTAGAAGGACGTCAAGTTCCTTACGACCAGTGTGGAGAAATGCTGATGGTCAAGATTCCGACACAATGGGATAACATCAAGTTCTTCTTTATTTATCAGTTGAACTATATGTACTGGCGTTACTTTATGTGGAATTTCGCAGGACGTCAGAATGACATTCAGGGACAAGGAGAAATAGAACATGGTAACTGGATTACAGGTATTTCATTCATCGACAAGTATCTTGTAGGTGACCAAAGTCTGTTACCATCCGACTTGAAGAACAATAAAGGTCATAACGTCTTCTATTGTCTGCCGCTAATACTGGGACTGATCGGTCTGTTCTGGCAGGCATACAAAGGAGAGAAAGGCATACAGCAGTTCTGGATTGTTTTCTTCCTGTTCTTTATGACAGGACTTGCCATCGTTCTGTATCTGAATCAGACACCTCAGCAACCGCGTGAACGTGACTATGCATACGCAGGTTCGTTCTATGCCTTTGCTATCTGGATTGGTTTGGGTGTAGCCGCCATCTCCGAATGGCTGAGCAAACGTATGAGCGAAAAACCGGCAGCAATCTTGGCAAGCATCGTCTGCCTGCTGGTACCTGTACAGATGGTAAGTCAGACGTGGGATGATCACGACCGTAGCGGACGTTATACCTGCCGTGATTTCGGACAGAACTACCTGAGCACCGTACAGGACAAAGGTAACCCGATTATATTCACCAACGGTGATAACGATACATTCCCGCTCTGGTACAATCAGGAAACAGAAGGATTCCGCACCGATGTACGTGTATGTAACCTCAGTTACCTGCAAACAGACTGGTACATCGACCAGATGCGCCGTCCAGCTTACGATTCTCCGTCGGTTCCTATCAACTGGGAACGTATAGATTATGTACAAGGACACAACGAAGCTGTATATGTACGTCCGGAAGCTATGGAAACTATAAACAATTTCTATAAGCAAAATCCGGAAGAAGCCAAGAAAGAATTTGGTGATAACCCGTACGAACTGAAGAATATCCTGAAATACTGGGTACGCTCGCCGAAAGAAGGTTTACAGATGATTCCGACAGACAGTATTGTTATCAAACTGGATAAAGAAGCTATCAAACGCTCCGGTATGCTGACTCCTGATTCAATTCCTGATTATATGACTATTTCGCTGAAAGGTAAACGTCTGTTATATAAGAGCGAATTGATGATGCTGGAAATGCTTGCTAATACCAACTGGGAACGTCCGATGTATATGGCTATCACAGTAGGAACCGAAAATCAGCTGAATCTGACAAACAATTTCTTGCAGGAAGGTCTTGCTTATCGTATCACTCCTTTCGATAATGTCAAGTTAGGACGCCGTATCGATAGCGAAAAGATGTACACCAACCTGATGACCAAATTTAAGTTTGGCGGTATCGACAATCCTGATATTTATCTGGATGAAACGGTACTCCGAATGTGTGATACACATCGCCGCTTGTTTGTCCAGCTTGCCAGCCAACTGATAAAAGAAGGCAAGGCAGATAAAGCACTAAAAGTGTTGGACTACTGCGAAAAGGTTATTCCTAGTACGACCGTTCGTCACGACTATATTTATAGCAGCTCGAAGGAAATGGCAGACGATTATGCTCAATTGGGACAGACCAAAAAAGCAGAAAATATACTTGAACAATTGGCAAACAATTCTGTAGAGTATGCAAGCTGGTATCTGAGCCTTGACGAAGAACGTTTTGCCGGCTCGTACGAAGAATGTATGCGTCACTTCTATATTCTGGATGACGTATGCAAATCTCTGGCAAATCTGAAAGATGCCAAGACTGGCAAGGAACTGGAATCGGCTGCTCATTATGCACAGAAGTTCGAGCAACTTTATCAATTACTGGAACGCCGTGTAGGTAGTACACATCCGGAAAGTAAATAAAGATTATAATATAACACTATTTCATAAAACCACAGAGGGACAGAACTTGTAACCTTATAAACTGTTCCCTCTGTGATTTTCTTTTTCGTGGCACATCAGAATCATGCTAATAGAACAACCCCCCCAGATATTACGCCTGCTATACCCAAGTGCATTATGGCGTATGAACAAGAATGAAAAATCTGTTTATCTGACATTCGACGACGGACCTATTCCCGAAATAACACCATGGGTTCTCGACTTGCTCGACAAATATGGTATTAAGGCTACCTTTTTTATGGTAGGCGACAACGTACGCAAGCATCCTGAAGAGTTCCGCATGGTAGTAGAACGAGGACACCGCATCGGGAATCATACATTCAACCATATCAGAGGATTTGAATTCTTAAGCAAAAACTATCTTGCCAATACTGATAAAGCCAACGAATATCTGCATACAGATTTATTCCGCCCTCCACACGGACATATGCGGTGGCTGCAATACATGGTGCTAAAAAGGAAATACCGCATTGTGATGTGGGATCTGGTGACCCGCGATTACAGCAAGCGTTTAAATGGAAAACAGGTATTCGAAAACGTAAAGCGTTATGTCCGCAACGGATCCATCATCACTTTCCACGATTCTATCAAGTCGGAACCACGTATGAAATATGCCCTTCCCCGCTCTATAGAGTGGCTGCTGGCACAAGGATATACCTTCAAAGTATTCGACTAAAACAGCATAATACCAACATTTAGGTATTGCTGTTTTAGCTATATCCGGAAAATTCAGTCCGACAAATACCAAATTTTGGTGATTGATTCTTCTTCCTTACCTGAATAACTTTGCACCATCGAATAGAATGGCTTTTAAAAGGTATAATAGGTATAATATTTAAGGAAAAAGAATCAATGATAAAAACCAGTACACTCACTTTCATACTACTGATTTGTTCTGTTTCTATTTTTGCACAATCCCGTACATTACTCTCAGGTAAAGTTGTTGCTACCGACAAAACCGTAATAGACTACGCTACTGTATACCTGAAGGGAACACAATACGGGTGCACGACCAACGAACAAGGTATCTATCACCTGCAGGCTCCTGCAGGAAAATATACACTTATCGTTTCGGCTATCGGATTTGAAACATACGAAAAAGCAATCGAAATAATGCACGACGGACGCACTAAACAAACAGTTGTACTAAAACCCTCGGTAACAGAACTGGATGAAGTAGTAGTCACATCTACCGGAGTGAGCCGTGTAAAAAAATCGGCTTTCAATGCGGTAGCTGTCGATACGAAGGAACTACACAATTCTACCAAAAGCCTGAGCGAAGCATTGACTCAGCTTCCGGGAATAAAACTCCGTGAATCGGGCGGTGTAGGATCGGACATGCAGCTGATGCTCGACGGATTCAGTGGAAAACATGTGAAAGTATTTATCGACGGTGTACCGCAGGAAGGAGCAGGCACTGCCTTCGACCTGAATAATATTCCGGTTAATTTTGCTGAACGTATTGAAGTGTACAAAGGTGTTGTACCTGTAGGATTCGGAACGGATGCTTTGGGAGGAGTTATCAACATCGTAACCAATAAGAAACGACGTAACTGGTTTCTTGATGCATCTTATTCATATGGTTCATTCAATACACATAAATCGTACGTAAATTTTGGCCAGACGTTCAAAAACGGACTGATGTACGAGATAAATGCTTTCCAGAACTATTCGGATAACGATTATTATATTGACAACTATATCACCGAATTTGGCGAAGATGGCGTAACCGAAAGTACAGACAAAAAGAAAATTTACCACGTAAAACGTTTCAACGATATGTTCCACAACGAAGCTGTTATCGGAAAAATAGGAATTATGGACAAAAACTGGGCAGACCGTCTGGTGTTCAGCTTCAATTATTCTCATTTCTACAAGGAAATCCAGACTGGGGTCTACCAGTATGTAGTATTCGGCCAGAAACACCGTAAAGGATATTCTTTCGTCCCGTCGGTAGAATACCGTAAGCGCAATCTGCTGATAGAAGGACTGGATGTATCGGCAACAGCCAATTATAACCACAACATTACACATAATATTGATACAGCAGCTTACAAATACAACTGGCTGGGAGATAAAAAATATACCGGAATACCGGGAGAGCAGTCACACCAAAACAACGAATCGAAAAATACGAACTGGAACGGGACGATTACAGCCAATTATCGTATTGGAGAAGTACACACTTTTACACTGAATCACGTAATCAGTACCTTCCACCGTACCACTCGTTCGTATATATCGGGCAGCTCCAAACTTTCCGATTTCAGCATCCCTAAGAAGACACGAAAAAACATCACCGGACTGTCGTACCGCTACATGCCTTCCGACAAATGGAATGTTTCGGCTTTTGCCAAATACTATAACCAGTATAACGAAGGGCCTGTATCGCAAAATTCAGATGGAATAGGAAACTACATCCTGCTGAAGAAACATCTTAGTTCGCTGGGATACGGTGCCGCAGGTACTTATTTTATCGTAAAAGACCTGCAAGCCAAACTTTCTTACGAAAAGGCTTACAGGCTGCCTACTACCGATGAGTTGTTTGGTGATGAGGACCTGGAAGCAGGAAAGGCTGACTTAAAACCGGAAAGAAGTGATAATTTCAATTTGAACCTGAGTTATGCTTACCACATAGGCAAGCATGCCATTTACGTAGAAGGCAGTCTGATCTATCGTAATACGAAAGACTATATCAAGCGAGGGCTGTCGCAGGTAAGCAACATGAGTTTCGGATATTACGAAAACCATGGCAGAGTAAAAACTAAAGGGTATAATATCTCACTGCGGTATAATTACTCCCGATGGTTCAACATAGGGGGAACATTCAATTCCATGAATGCCCGCGACGAGGAAAAATATCGCGCCGGAGGTACGCAGCAGGAAAGCCTGACTTACGGTCAGCGTATTCCAAACCAGCCGTACCTGTATGCCAATTTCGATGCCTCGCTTACCTGGCACGACTTGTTCGCAAAAGGAAATGTACTGACACTGGGATATGACGGATACTACCAGCATGAGTTTCCGCTGTACTGGGAAAACCTGGGAGATCCGACTACCAAAATCCGT
This sequence comes from Phocaeicola sp. HCN-6420, assembly GCF_037890145.1. Lineage (NCBI taxonomy): Bacteria > Pseudomonadati > Bacteroidota > Bacteroidia > Bacteroidales > Bacteroidaceae > Phocaeicola > Phocaeicola sp. HCN-6420. The sequence continues at coordinate 21,082 of NZ_JBBKBJ010000025.1, read as the reverse complement.
GTGCCCGAACAAATTTCGCACAACCTCAGTATCGGATACAGCCTGAAAGGAGGACGTTACAACCTTTCTTTCGAATGCCGTAATCTGACCGATGCCAAACTGTACGATAACTTCAGCCTGCAAAAGGCGGGACGGGCCTTTTATGGAAAAATAAGAGTAAACTTTGGAAAATAATAAAAACTAAAACATAAAAAGAACATGCAAAAAAAGTATCTTACACATGCCCTGACAGTAGCTCTGTGCTCCGGCAGCCTGTTCTGCTCATGCAGCGAAGAATACATAACCGAAAATTCAGGAGGAGCAGCAACCGGAACAGACAAATATGTCATCGCAGCAACAACCAGTGATGCAACCTACCTCATCACTTCCGAATCGCTCGACGAAGGAACTGTTACTTCGGTAGGAAACGGAACCGAAACCATTGGAGGTTCTTACTGGGTTTTCTATGGAACCGATTATTTATTCAGTTTGAAGTATAACAATGGAGAGGCTGGTACCGGAGCTTCTTATATCTTAAACCAAGCTACCGGAAAGCCTGCTGAACATAATTCGTATACATTCAACCGCATCACGACGTATGGTATCTGGGGAAACAACGTGATTACTGCTTCTACCAACGACGGAAGTAAGGAAACAGACGGTGAACATTATGCCAAGTATCTCCAGTTCAACTATCTGAATGCGACCAGCGGCAAAACGACTACTGGTACACAGATTGCCGAAAACTTCCTTGGAAACGGTGAGTTTGTCAGCTTTGCAGGCTTTGTAGAAGCAAACAACAAACTCTATACTTCAGTCATCCCAATGGGAATGAGTCATTACGGTGTCAATACATTCCCCGACAAGATTACAGATGCCGACCTGGTTGCCAAATCGGACGGAGGTACCGGCTCCGGTTCCTATACAGCCGGACAGATACCTGCTACTCAGTATCCCGACAAGGCATTCATCGCTATTTATAACGGAAGCAGTTTCAACGAAACTCCAACCATCGTAGAAACAGATAAAATCGGATTTGCCTGCGGAAGAAACCGTTCTCAGTATTATCAGACCATCTGGGCTGCCGATAACGGCGACTTGTATGTTTTCTCTCCAGGATACGGACGTACGGCAACTTCTTCCAGCGACTTGAAAAAAGTTACAGGTACGCTTCCTTCAGGAGTTATGCGCATCAAGGCCGGCGAAACGGCTTTCGACTCGAACTATTATTATAACTTGGAAGAATTAGGCAACAAAAAACCGATGTTCCGCTGCTGGCACATCACTCAGGATTATTTTCTTTTGCAAATGTATACCGACGGAACGGCAGGTATGATGAGCGGAACAAATGCCGTCGTTACCGAACTGGCTATATTCAAAGCTGAAGATGGAAAGCTTACTACCGTATCGACCGGCATGCCACAAAAAAGCAACATTACTTCACTGGGTACTCCTTTCTGTACCAACGGAGTGGCTTATATTCCTGTAGTAACCAACGATGGCAGCTATCCGGCTTTGTATAAAATAGACCCTGTTACTGCAACAGCTACTAAAGGTATAAGCATCGTAGCAGATGAAGTAGCTGCCGTAGGTATGTTATCACCCAAATCTTTTTAAGTACAACAATGAAAAAAATATTCAAAAAAATACATCTATGGCTGTCTGTCCCCTTTGGACTGATTATTTCTATAATCTGTCTGACAGGGGCAACCCTTGTTTTCGAAAAAGAATTAACCCGAGCAGGCAACCCTCATCTATATACGGTAGAATATAAAGAAGGCAGTAAGCCCCTAAAACCATCGGAAATCATTGCCCGTATCAGCCAGCAAACAGGAGATACACTGAAGATCAGTAGTCTGCAAGTGGCAGGAAATCCCAAAGAAGCATGGATGGTGAGCTTCACCAATGCTGGTCAGCGCCAGTTGAGTGTCAATCCCTATTCGGGAGAAATAAACGGATGGGTAGAGGGAAATTCCTTTTTTCAGACTGTCCGTAAACTGCATCGCTGGCTGCTTGATGCTCCGGCGCAGAAAGGAGCTTCTTCTACCGGAAAGACAATTGTCGGCATCACTACCCTGCTAATGGTAGTTATCTTAATTTCCGGTATCGTACTCTGGTGGCCCCGAACACGCAAAAGTCTGCAAAACCGACTGAAGGTATCATGCACCAAAGGTCCCTTCCGTTTTTGGTACGACAGCCACGTTTCTTTAGGATTCTACGTTACAATATTTTTGCTGGTCATGGCTCTTACCGGACTGACATGGTCATTCCGATGGTACCGTACCGGATTCTATGCCCTGTTCGGCGCTTCTACCGAACAGCCCAAACAATCTGCACCAGCCCACGAAGACAATAACAAAAAAGAAAAGAAAAACGAACCTGAAAGATTGAATTATCTGGCATGGGATGCTGCACTTGCCGAGCTGCAGAACCGTTACGAAACCTACGGAACAATCCAATTGAGCAAAAACAGCGCACAAGTTATTCAGTCAGGAAAACAAAAAGGAGATACCGCTTCTTTTGATATACACACAGGAAACATTACAGAAATAAAGGTATACAATATTGACGAACAGCCCATGTCGAACAAGATGAAGGGACTTATCTATTCACTTCATACCGGACAATGGGGAGGAATGCTTACCCGTATCATATATTTCCTGTCGGCCTTTATTGGTGGAATCTTACCTCTTACAGGATATTATCTCTGGATTAAGCGAATAAACAGAAAACATCGTCGTAATGTTTGATAGAAAATTTGTACAAAACATTTTATTTTTTGTACAAAAAATAAAAATACCTGCAGACATTTCAGTTGAAACATCTGCAGGTATTTTTCAATTCTCCCGAAGGAAGCAAAATAATGTCTTCTTAATTAATCCATCTTATTTTGATGTTTTTTTCATTTTTTTCTCAAAGTATTGAGAAGGGGTCATATTAAACTCCTCCTTAAAACATTTAGTAAAATAAGCAGGCGAAGAGAAACCAACCTTGTATCCGATTTCAGCATACGTATATTTCCCCTGAAGTATAAATTCTTTAGCTTTATCCAGTCGATATCTTTTCAGATAATTATTAGGAGTATCATTGAACGACTGTTTAAATAGTTTATAGAAATTAATTTTAGAAATAGCCAATTCATTAATCAAAATACTCAAATCGCAATCATAATCCATGTAATGCTCTTTTATATAGCATAAGACTTTCTCCTCAAATTGAGTATAATCTTCATTTTCTTTTTTTATGTCATCCTCATTTCCAAGATCTTGTGGCTCCAAAACAGGTTTATTCTTCCGTTTTTTTATATATAAAACAATAAATATTCCCCATCCACCCAAAAGAATACTTATAGCAACAATTCCCCATTGTACAATCTGCCTATATCGATTCTTTTGAGTTATTTTTTCTTGCTGTAATAAATTTATCTTTTGACGAAGTTCCACAATATCTTGTCCTTGCAGATAATAGGCCTGAACATTATTTTTATCGATCAAGATGGTAGACAATAAATTTTCTTTAGGAACAGATATGTGATTAATAATCTTCATCCCTACATCAATTACCTTAGCTCCTCCTGTTGGATAAACCACAGTAGCCGCCAAAGTTCCTTCCATTACGGCATTTACACCTTTCTTATATCCAAGCATACCATCTACACCTATAATAACAGGCATATGACCCGTATTTGCTTTTTTAAGTAAATCGTAGGCAGCTATAGCAATAGCATCATTATAAGCATAGATTACGTCAACACTTGTCAACAAAGATATATTGTCATTAAGTATCCGTATCGTAGAATTTATATTTTTACCACCTAAATCCTGTCCAGAAGTTAATGTCTGAACTTCCATGTTTTCATATTTACGTAATGTATTTATAAATCCTAACTCACGTTCTATTGTTGCTGTTGAATTTTCAAATCCCCGAATATGAAGAATACGAGTTTGTTTATCACCACGTAATTGTAATACATACTTTGCAGCCCGTACACCAACTTCCCAATTACTTGCTCCAACAAATGAAACATATTTATTAGAAGAAATCTTACGGTCGACTAATAATACCGGAATATTTTGAAAATCCAAACTATTAAAAGCATCAATTAAGGTACTGTCCTCCAATGGAGAAATGATCAACAAATCTACATTGTCTGCAACAAAAGATTTAATATCCTCCAATTGCTGTTGAATGTTTCCTGAAGCATTCTTTATATCTACCTTAAGATTATCATAGAATTTAGCTTCCGATAGTATTTCTTGATTAAGCTGTTCACGCCATTCACCACCAGTACATTGTGAAAAACCGATACGAATCGTCTTATTCTGCTGCGTACAAGAAGTTAGCAGAATAAAAAAGAATATACATAATTTATATAAGGAAAACAAATTTCGCATCAATTCATAAAAACAATACAAAAAACAATTACGTTCATTTACATCAATCCATGTTTTTAGTATGGATTGATGCAAATGTAAAAAAAATCAATTAGAAATTTTCAATATAGTACTTTTTTCATGTGTCCAAAGCGTATCAGATATCAACTTTAGATTTTTCCCGTTAACATTTACGTTTCTTTCAGACATGCCCGGTAGATATATTCCTGTTTTCCACCCTTCGTTTTGAGAATCGTAAGATAACGTTAGCGAATTAGCATCACGCTTTACAGAAAGATTTATATAATTATCTCCTACCCGCAATTTACGTAAAGCCATATTATTCCATTTTTCAGGAAGCTGAGGAGCTACAATAATTGTCTTATCAGCTGCATATGGTTCTATTCCAAAACATCCAGAAATCAGACCTGTTGCCATGCCATAAATAGTCCATGCCTGAAATGCACATCCGTAATCAGGCATCATCTCATTAATGGCACCAGGCATATTCAATCCTAAAGTATTTGCTATCATACCCAGATATTCTACGGAACTGTCTATTCTTCTATATTTAGCTTCAGCAACAGCTTGTACTCCCGTCGATATAGTCATCATTTGCTTTTTCTCAACGGCAGACAGATATGGTCCATATTCACCACAATTATATTGACGAATCTGCTTTAAGGCTTGTACACCTCTGGTATAAGGAGCTATACCACATTCCATCGGCGTATTTATAACCCAATTCTTATTAGTAAACCATCCTTTGCTATACGTAGTATCGTACGAGAGTATATTTTGACGTAATTGCTCATAAAAAGGAATAATATCTTCATTCTCACCAGACGGACTTAGCTTTGCCTGATCTATTGCTCCAGAAACAGCTTTTAAAGCCATTCCCGCAGTTCCATAAAAATCACAATAGCTGCATTGTTGTTCATCCCAAAAATCATGATTTATTTTTTCTTTTAGTTTATCAGCCTTAAGAGAAAAAGTAGTAGCGAGGCTGTCTTCTCCGAATAAAGAAGCCATCTTAGATGCTGCAACAAGGGCTTGCTGTGTATAAACAGCAACATCAATCAATTCTGCATTAAGCCCTTTTACCTCCATAATGCCATAACCTTCAGGATATAAATTATGATTTGTATCCATTGTTTCCGTTAGCCACGATATGCCTTTTTTTACATTCGGATAAAGATCATGAAGCAATTGTATATCACCTGTCCATCGATAGGCTTCCCACACAGCCATTATATAATGAGCAGTTTCTTGTGTATTTCCTTTATTTCCAACAAAACCATTATTAGACATTTCATGAATAATTTGCCCATTCCCGTTTATACGCTCAGAAACTTTATTCAATAGACGCAAAGTCGATTCAACAAGTTTCCAGTCGCCAACTCGTACCTGTCCCTGAAGGGCATAAGAATTATCACATCCAAACAACCATGGATATTCCACAGCTCCGGCACTTAAAAAATAGCCAATGGTATCGATATCAGTTTCCAGCCATCTGTTATTAATCTTAGTCCAATAAAAAGCATCTTGAATTTTCTTGTCAGGAATATCTATTTCTGCTGTTGAAAGTAATGTTTCAATAGAGTTTTTCTTCTCTAATAATTCTTTTTCGTAACTATCCAGTAATACATTACACCTTTCAACTGCATTACCAGAATTTTTTATGGAAGATGTTATGACATATCTTATTTCTTCTTGCTGACCAGGATGTAAATCTAATATTGAATAAAACTTAGCAGGTATAGCTCCTGTTAATTGACATTTTTCCCCAACTTCATATGAAGATACCTTATGGTCACATCTCCAAGCCATAAACCAATTATGCAATGAATCGCCAGCAGTAAATAACTCATTACCTTTATCCCAAATAATATAATCATTACCGTTATAAATGCCGTTTTCCTCAGAAAACCATACAGGAACAATATCTACATTTAACCCAAAACCAACAGATAATGAGATATCATGCTGGGATTTATTTGTTAAGACATAGGAAACGACTACTCCCGGTTCTTTATCAGAACTGAATTGTGTAGATGAAACATGTACCCCATCTAATACATCGCCAAAATCAAAACAGTTTTTGTGCGGAAAAACAATCATTTCCCGTGCATGCAATATTGTATCATCATTAGAGGTTATATTAGCCAATTTCATATCAAAACCATCAGCTAATTTAAACGATCCAGTCCAGATGCCCCCCATCTCCCCTTTAAGATGCTCACCTATTGCAGGAAAAGTTCCATCTTGTAAGCCGATAATTTGTGCCTTTCTACCTGCCGTTACATAAATCTTATTACTTGTCTTTTCTTTATTGGACACTCCCTGAAAACAACTTTGCCAAGGAGCTACAGCATGATTTAAATTCTTAGTACATCCACCTAACGCAAGTACAGAAATCAACAATCCTATAAGTCTATACATATAATTACCTATTATATAAAAATAAAATACCGTAACTTCCGATAAAGATATACGAAAGTTACGGTACAACAATAATTTAATAACCTGGATTCTGTTTTAAATTTGGATTAGAGTCTATTTGTACCTGAGGGATAGGGAATAAAGTACGATAGTCTTCACTAGCTTCCTTATAATCCCATGCATTTCCCCAAGTTCCAAAACGAATCTGGTCATTTCTGCGCCAGCCTTCCCAAGCAAATTCTCTTCCACGTTCTGCAAGCAAATTTTCCTCTGTCAACTTATCAAAAGCCGGTACAGGATTATGCCCGTTACGAGTTCTTACTTTATTTACTAAATCAAGTGCTTCTGTATCATTTGGATTTATCCGGAAAAGAGCTTCAGCCCGCATCATCAAAACGTCTGCATAACGCAAAATCGGCATATCATTGTTTAAGCCACGCTCAACCATTGTACCTCCTATGCCATCCATCAGATATTTTACGCCTCGTGCTCCATCCCAATGATCCGCATTATTCACCGGATCACTGCTTGTAAAATCTACAGAATAATTAAGTTGACGTTCTACCCCTTGATCATCTGTTGCCATCAGAGGATTCCCATCAGCATCTACTTGCGGACCAAACAGAAAAGCTTCCAAACGTACATCATTAGGATCATACGAATGTATGAGTGAAGGTAATGCAGCCGATCCACCCCATCCAGCCGCGAATGACCCATATTTCTCGCGGAGGTCAGAAATAGAAAACAAATAACTGATATTTTCAGGATATGTATTTTGACTATCACAGATCACAGAAAAAATAAGCTCTTTACTATTATAATTATCCCATTTAAATACATCCTTAAAATTATCTTCCAAAATATAATCCGACTTTGACATTATCTCCTGAGTCAAAGTAGCTACTTCTTGCCATTTTGCATTACCTTTTCCCAAATATACTTCTGCATTCAAATACAACTTAGCCAAAAGGGTCTTGGCAGCGTATCGGTCGTAACGTCCATACTCAGTCTTTTCTGGTAAGATATTAGCAACCTCTTTCAATTCAGATTCAACAAATTCATACAATTCTTTTCTTGTATTCTGCTTAGGAGGGTTCTGAGAATCATAAGTGGAAGTTGTTACCAATGGAACATTACCAAAATAATCCAACATCAGGAAATAGGCAAAAGCTCTCACAAAACGAGCATCGGCACGCATAACAACAACATCGGCATCAGTCGAAAAATTACTATTGTCTATCGCATCTATATAAGAATTTGAGACAGCAATAATTTTTGATACTCCTGTATAGATAGCTCCCATTTCACTATTATCAGGTGTCCAAGTATGAGAATGAACAGCTTGTATATCCCCTTTCCAGTCAGCACCTCTTGCTGGCAATATCATATCATCGGCAGAAGTTCCTGCCTTAAAGACAACTTCCGACCAAATACCTAATGTAGAATTAACTCCTGAGAGTCCATTCAAAAACTCTGACTTTTCACGGTATACAGTTTCATCTGTCAGTTTACTATTAGGAACAACATCCAAATCTGTACATGAAGCCATTGAAGTCAATATAGCAACTGCGAATATTATAATTTTTTGCATAACCAAATGAATTATTAAAAGTTAATATTTAAACCTAAAGTAAATGTACGAGCCTGCGGATAACTACAGTAATCGATACCTATTGCCTTTACATCTTTATCAGAACTTACATTATTGACTTCCGGGTCATAACCTTTATATGAAGTAATAGTAAACAGATTCTGTGCCGTTATATATATACGACCGTTTTTAATAACTTTAGGAAGTGTAAAATTATATCCAAGAGTAACATTATCCAATTTTAAGAATGAAGCATTTTCCACCCAACGAGAGGAAGCATAAACAATACCACCTCCTCCAGCTTTATAAAATTCAGCTCCTTCAATATTTGTATTTTGTCCAGGCAAACGACTACCTTGTTCCAATTCAGCGCGAGTATTATTGTAAACATCCACACCTAAATTAGAACGAAGACAGAGAGATAGATCCCAATTTTTATATTTAAAGGTATTATTAAATCCAATAATTACATCAGGAAGAGCATTTCCCAATACAGTACGCTCATCTGATTCGAAAACTTCTTTTCCATTTTCAATTCCAAGGAACTTTTGTCCATAGAAAGATCCTATTGACTCACCAACTCGTAATATTTGGGTATTTCCATATGCTCCGGCCCCACTAACAACTCCATAAACAATATCTTTATTGTTATACAGTTCAGTTACTTCATTTTTATTGTAAGCTATATTGAAATTGGTATCCCAATAAAAATCTTTTGTACTAATGACAGCCGCATCTATCGTAAATTCAAATCCCTTATTAACCATAGCTCCTACATTATCCAAATATGAAGAACTTACAGCTGGTTGAATAGCATCAATCGTTAATAGCAAGTTTGATGTTTTCTTATGATACACATCAAAAGAACCTCTGATACGATTATTCAAGAAGCCATAATCTAAACCAACATTAAATTGGGCTGTCTGCTCCCATTTCAGATCTGGATTGGCGATACCAGTAATATTATATGCAGGATAAGCAACTCCACCAAAAGAAGTTCCTTGCTTACTATCTATCGAATAGGTCTGACTATAGCGGAAATTACCAATATCCTGATTACCAGTAACACCATAACCAAGACGAAGTTTCAAATCGCTAATAGCAGATACATTTTTCAAGAACTCTTCCTGTTTGATTTTCCATGCAAATGCTCCAGAAGGGAAAGTAGCCCATCGGTTATTAACACCAAAGCGTGAAGAACCATCCCGACGTACCGTAGCTGTAAACATGTACTTATCCATCAAATTATAATTTGCACGAGCATAAAATGAAATCAACCGATTTAACTCTTCATTATTCTGTGCTTGCTGAGTTCGTGCGCCACCAACATTGTCAGCTCCTAAATTATCATTTACAAAACCTTCAGCCCGAACTGTTGAAGTATAATTATCAAATTCCTGCCATGAATAACCAGCAACAACATTCAATGCATGGATATCATTAAATGTTTTATCGAATGTAAGATAACCTTCAAACAAATAGTTAGAATAGCGATTACTTTCGGTAATAGCACGTCCTTCAACATTCTCAGCAGCCTTCGAATCAATTGGTTGATAAGCCTTACGATTGATATTATCAACATCGTACCCTACATTAATCTTACCAGACAATGTCTTAGGAATAAAAAAATAGGTGGCATCTGCACTACCGATAAAGCGATCTCCTCTCGATTTATCATACATCTGCTTTGCCATAGCTACAGGATTACGTACAGATTCTGCATATTCATTAAAAGATCCATCTTCATTATATACAGGTTCTGTTGGATTAGCTTTCAATGCATTATTAATAATACCACCATTAGAACCTCCTGTTTGTTGCTCCAAAACGTTATCTAATGTATAATAAGTGTTATTCGCATTCAAATTAAAAATCAACCGATCATCAAACATCTTATGCGTCAAATTAAAACGTAAAGAGTAACGATCCATGCCTGTTCCTATAACAATACCATTTTGATCTGAAAAATTTAACGAAGCACGATAAGATGTATTTTTATTACCATTACTGAATGTAATATTATGTTCTTCAACAAATGCTGTTCTGAAAATTTCATCCTGCCAATCTGTTGAAGCTGTACCAGTTGCATTAGGAACGTACTGACGATATTCATCAGCAGACAACACATTAATTTTATTAGATACCTGTGAGAATCCAACAGAACCAGAATAACTTAAAGAACGAACACCATCTTTACCACCTTTAGTAGTTATTATAATGACTCCGTTTGCACCACGTGATCCGTAAATAGCTGTAGCCGAAGCATCCTTCAAAACAGTCATCGATTCTATATCAGAAGCTGAAATCATGGATAAAGGATTGATTGACAAGCTACTTAAACCTGAATCCCCTCCTACATTAGTAGTTGATCTGGAATTGTCAATAGGTACACCATCAATTACATAAAGAGGTTCACTCGAAGCTGAAATAGAATTGACACCACGGATACGTACATTAGAATTAGCTCCAGGCTGACCACTTGTCGGAGTTACCTGTACACCAGCAATATGTCCTTTAAATAAAGACTCTGGAGAAGATACCACTCCTTTATTAAAATCTGTGCTTTTAATCACGTCAATAGCTCCTGTCGCATCTGACTTTTTAACAGAGCCATATCCAACAACCATCACCTCAGAAAGAGTTTGAGTATCTTCAACTAATGTAACTTCAATATTTTTCTGATTATTATTCAAAGGTATCTCTTGAGTCAAATATCCAATAAATGAAATTACTAAAACTGCATTCTGAGGTACCCCTTCAATAACAGCCTTTCCATCCAAATCTGTTATATTTCCAATAGTTGTTCCTTTGACTAAAACATTAGCACCTATTACAGGACCATTTTTATCGTTCACAACAACTGAAACTTTACGTTGTTCTTGAGAAACCTTCTCAACATCAATAGAAGTTGCCTTTTTATTTCCGAAAGCTGCAGATATAGGAACTGCTGCGCACAAAAACAATGAAACACTGATTAATATCTTTTTCATAATATATTTATTTAAAGTAGTAACATCTAAGTCTATTTAAACAAAGGGTTATCAAAGAATAATTTTATTTTATAACAAAACTTTTTTTATCGGGACCTATTCCTTTTAAAGTAAGTGACTTCCATTCAGATGGTAATATTGGATTTTTTTGGATAATGCCATTATCCGTTATTTCAAGGCCACCAAATCCAAACAAGACAACCTGCAATAATCCACCTGCACCTGTACAGAAATAAGGATTATTAGAAAATGCCGATTCTGAAAGTACTCCAAATGGAGGACGTTTGTTGGGCAGATAGCTTTCTTTAAAATATTTATATGCATTTTCCTTATCTCCCAGTTTTGCAGAAAGAATTGCCAAAATTGCATTGCCCATAGCTGGTCCATCCTCATAAATCTTCGGAGCGTAATAATCTAAATTTAAACGCATATTCTTATTATCTGAAATAATACCTAAAGGATAACTTAATAAGTTAACATCAGCTTGCTTTATAATTTCTCCATTATAAGTTTTATTTTCTTTCATCACTCCATCGTCCATATAATGGAAAGTCAAGTTTTTAGCAACTTCTTCCCATTGAGGATCATATTTTTCTCCTAATATTTTAGCTGCTTTTACAGCACACTCTAAAGCAACTTTAGCCGAACCATTCGTAAAAGCATTATCGTCGACATTGGGAGCAAATTCATTAGCACCTACTACATTATTTATAGAATAACTGCCATCTGAATTCTTTATAGAACGAGACGTCCAAAAGTCTGCAATATTTCTTAATACCTTAAAACCTTCTTTACGTAACCAGTTTATATCTTTTGTTACACGATAATAATTCCAAAATGCAATGCCAACATCTGCTGTAATATGATGCTCAAATGTACCAGTTAAACACCATGTAGGAGTGGCTTCTTCTCCGGAATCATCCGATTCCCATGGAAACATACAACCATTGTATCCATATAAAGCAGCTCTCTGAATTGCTTTATCCAATCTGTCATATCGATAGTCGACACACGAACGAGCCATTTGGGTATTAAACATCAACAAAGGAGGATACATCCATAACTCTGTATCCCAAAAAACATGACCATTATAACCTGTTACAGTAGACAATCCCATTGGAGGAATACTCAAACGTGTATTTTCTCCTGCGAAAGAATACAAATTATATAATGCCAAACGAACATCACGTTGCGCTTCATCATCTCCCTCAATAACTATATCGCTCTGCCACAATCTATTCCATTCTTTTTCATGCCCCTCAATAAAATAATCTATATCCGATTGCAAAGCAAAAACAGCCATACGTTCAGCTTCATTCTTCGGATTTACAAAATCACGTGAAGAACATACAGAGCCAATTAATGCAAAACGATATGATTTTCCTTTCTGTAGCTGAACATTAAAGCTCATAGCTTGTTGATTAGAAGCTGTATAAGAAGCATTTATAAGTGGCCTTTCTTCGTCAAACAAAAAAGCCGCACACGTTGCAAGATCCTGCATACCTGTCAAACTTTTCGCTTGCGAAGTATATACAGGAAGCTCTATCTTTCCATCTTTTAACATTTTGTAAATAGCAGAAGTTTCCTGAAGTTCACCTGGAAATACTGTAGCATTAGTCACCTCTAACATACAATCTGCTTTAGGTAACATCTCTACAACAATCATTCCCATGTATGGAAAGTTTCTAAGAGCTCTAAGTGTATATGAAATCTCAGCTTTATCTGTCTGAACTTGCGTCCGCAAATTAGCTCTTTTCATATCTAAGGTTTGAGTCCAAGAACTAATATTTTTATCGGTAATTTGCGTACCATCAATACTTAAAAGCAAATTTGTAAATAATGGTCCACGTACAATACGACTAACTCCTTCTCTATTTTCTTTATCATAGACGCCATTCATTACAATATCGGTCACTGTAAATAATTGAGAACTACTCACCAAACCAATCCTGCCGTTTCCTAAAGTAATGCCATTATAATTTTCTTTTGAAGAAGTAGAAATTGTCCATGTATCAGTTGCACCAACACTTAAGACAAAAAAAGATAAATAAAAAAGAAGAGTAATACAAAATTGTTTTTTCATACTATTTCTAGGTTAATATAACACAAAAGTTTTTACTGATTTACTTACTTATTTCTCATCATAAAAAGGTTTGATCAGCCTTGATAACATTTTAATGTAACTTAATTATCTTGCAATATTCGGGTGGCTTCTTTCCCGTATATCGATCGTTCGCAAATGTATCAGAAACAGAGATAAAACAATTTACTTTTATCATTAAAGTATATAATAAGATTCTAATAGAGTCATTTCTAACGATATAAAACCAATATTATATTTATATAATACAACAGTAAAATATTATTTATCAGATAGTTATTACAAAACAAAAGTAATATCCAATTTTACAACAAAAAACTATTGTTACCCAATATATCAATCAAAACATATTATCTTCTCTCTTCATGAACAGCATGTATATCTTATAATAATTATAGTTACGCCTACTCTATGTTCATACTTTTATCAAATAACAAATACAAAAAAAATACCTGCAGACATTTCAGTTGAAACATCTGCAGGTATTTTTCAATTCTCCCGAAGGGAGCAAAAATTATTTAGGCTGCTTTCCGATGTAAGCCAGAATACCACCGTCTACGTAAAGCACATGACCATTTACAAAATTTGAAGCATCCGAAGCAAGGAATACAGCCGGACCCATCAAGTCTTCCGGATTTCCCCAGCGTGCAGCAGGAGTCTTGGCTACGATGAAAGCATCGAACGGATGACGAGAGCCGTCTGCCTGACGTTCGCGTAAAGGAGCTGTCTGAGGAGTAGCGATGTAACCCGGGCCGATACCATTACACTGGATGTTGAATTCTCCATATTCGGATGCAATGTTGCGGGTAAGCATCTTCAAGCCACCTTTGGCTGCTGCATAAGCTGATACTGTTTCACGGCCAAGTTCACTCATCATTGAACAGATGTTGATAATCTTTCCGTGACCTTTCTTGATCATACTTGGAATAACAGCTTTTGATACGATGAACGGAGCGTTCAAGTCAACGTCGATAACCTGACGGAATTCAGCAGCAGACATCTCACACATCGGGATACGCTTGATGATACCTGCATTGTTTACCAGAATATCGATTACACCCACTTCTTTTTCAATCTGTGCAACCAATGCGTTTACCGCTTCTTCATTGGTTACGTCGCATACATAGCCACGAGCGTCAATTCCAAGTTCTTTATATGCTGCAAGACCTTTGTCTACCAGTTCCTGCTTAATATCATTGAATACAATTTTTGCACCAGCCTGTGCAAAACCAGTTGCAATAGCAAAACCGATACCGTAAGAAGCTCCTGTTACAAGAGCTACTTTTCCTTCGAGTGAAAAATTAACCATAGTTTTCTTTAGTGTTTATATTGTTAATAACTAATATCAGCATTAAAAAAGCAATTTGTTTTTCCGTTTACGAACACGGGATTAATTATTTTAATTTTCTAAGTTCACAAATATACTAATTTCTTTTTATTAGTGTGCTAATATTTCGCAAATCTTATCTTGAAAAGCACGGGCTTCCTTACCCTTTAAGACATTCTGATTGATGATAACAAAAGCAAGCATATCTCCATTGCCTGCCTTTACATATCCGGCAAGCGAACTCACTCCCGTTACTGTTCCTGTCTTGGCATGAACATTGCGATACGCTTTTCCTTGCTTCATACGATTTCTCAAAGTTCCATCAACGCCTGCTACAGGAAGAGCTTCATATAAAGGACAGAATATTTCAGCCCGCGAATAAGCATATTTAAGATATTCTATCATCAGTTCGGGAGAAATATAATTATAAAGCGACACTCCACTTCCATCTACGATACTATATTCATCAGGATTACATCCGACTTCATGCTTCATAAAATCATAAACTGCATTTTGTGCGTCTTTGAAGCCTATACCTTTTTTACCTGAACGATGAATTCCTAAATGATAAAACATTGCTTCGGCAGACAAATTGTCGCTTTTCTTTAAAGCACGTTGTAATACAGGTGTCAGCGGACGTGACAACGTGTAGAGCTCCGTAACTTCGTCTGGACATGTTCCGTAGGTAAGCGATTTTACAGCTATTCCTTTTTTGTTCAGCTTGTAGGATAATGTATGCAGAAAGAAATCCTTCGAAGAATACATATTCAGTGTCTTTGTGCACCGGTAGTTCGCATTTCCACTTACATAAATGGTATTACCGTTATTCAGCCAGTCGCGAGTAACTTTCAACTGACCTTCTTGTGGAAGATAGCTTTTCGAGAGATTACAAACTGTGTAATAATCTGATTCGGGTAACACTTCCACCTTGGGGCGCTTACCTTTTGCAGCAGGAATAACCGTGATATTGACACATCCTCTGTTTAACATAAGTGGAGACAGATAAGGCTGAAAAGATTCGGGAGTATCATCCCACGACCATCCTGTACCCCAATAAATAGAATCGGTCAATGATACATCCGCAACTAAATGACCTTGTACAGAGCGTATTCCAGAGTTATAAACAGCTTCTGCCAGCTTGTTCATATCTTCATCCATAAACTCCGGATCGAATCCACCGACCAGATATAAATCTCCTTGTAGTATGCTATCCTGTGTAACTGTTCCCGTATAGGCTATTCTTGTGTTGAATACATAATATTCGCTTAATTCAGCCAAAGCGGTAACTGATGTTATCAGTTTTTCAATGGAAGCGGGACGATAGAGCTTCTTATCTTGATAAGCATAAACTTGTTTTCCCTGAGTCAAATTGAAAACACTAATGCCAACCTCCGACGTCGCTAACAGCTTTTCGGAAGAAACCAATGCATCCAGCCGTCCGGCAAGTGTCTGTGCACCTAACGTACAGCATACGATAAAAGAGATTAATATCAGTCCGATTCGTTTCATAAATTACAATTCTCTGAATATTTCACCCACAGTAGGATGTGGAAAAACAAAATTTTTGAAATAATCTAACTTACGATGTTCTTCTACCATCATACCTCCCAAGACAATCAGTTCGGAAGCCGGATTTCCTAAAATATGAACGCCAAGTACGGTATCGGATTCATCTACCAATACTTTGAATATTCCATTTGTACCTTCATTCTCGGCTACAAAACGACCTGAATATGCCATAGGCAACTTCACTACACGATAATTTATATCTTCTGCCTGCAAACTTTCCTCTGTCTTGCCAACTGAAGCTACTTCTGGATTGGTGTAGACGACTCCTGGAATAGCTCGATAGCTCATCTCTTCAGACGCTCCTAAAATATCTTTTACTGCTATCTCTGCTTCTCTTACAGCTGTATGCGCCAATAAAGATACTCCATTCAAGTCACCGCATACATATACTCCGGAAACGGATGTACGCAAATGGGAGTCAACTCGAATATTTTTACGTTCGGTCCGTTCCAGATGCAAGTTTTCAAGTCCAAAACCTTCAGTAACCGGCCTACGACCGACACTCATCAATAACTTATCGGCACATATACTATTTGCTCCATCAGCATTTTGATAGCATACATGTATACCTTCTTCATCTTGCGACAGGCTTGTTACCTTGGCATCAAGTAAGAATTTTATGCCACGTTTTGCATATTCTGCCCGCAGAGAAGCTGCCAGCTCACGATCGATGCCATTTAATATCTCACTCATCATTTCAACCACCGTTACCTGCAATCCAAGACTTGAAAAGAAAGAAGCGAACTCCATACCGATGACTCCTCCCCCTACAATAGTAAGTGAACGGGGTAATTCTTTATTCTCGAGTGCATCCCGATGCGTCCAGTAGCTTACTTGTTCTATGCCTTCTATGGAAGGAATAACAGTCTGGCTCCCTGTACAAATTATCAGATACTCACACTCGTATGTTTCATCTGCACAGCGAACAGTATTCTTATCGACAATATAAGCCTCCCCGCTGACAATAGTTACTTGCTGTGCCGTTAGTTTCGCCTTAATGCCTAATACAAGTTTACGGACTACTTTCGCCTTGCGTGAGATAATTTTCGGCAAATCGAAAGAAGTTTCAGAAACACTTATTCCATATTTTGCAGCATGACGTCCATTGTCATATATCTTTGCCGAATACAGTAAAGTTTTGGTCGGAATGCATCCTTCATTCAAACAAACACCTCCTAAATTGTTTTTTTCAAACAAAACAACACTCAGACCAGCTTTCCCTGCGGCTTCTGCAGCTGTATATCCAGCCGGTCCTCCGCCGATAATTGCAACTTGGTATTTCATACTTATTTTATTAGATTAATAGGTTTATATTAAAGTTACTTCCAGACTTCATACTTCATCTGAGGATAATGCTCGTATAATGCATCAACAAACAGTTCCGGATCTTTCATCGGATACCATCTGTCTTCTTTTTCTGAAACAATACGCAAAACCTTACGTTGAGGATCGAGGTATACTTTGGTTATTCCCTTTAAGGTAGATTTCGAAAAGCCCAAATAGCAGATTACCCGAACTGTTCCTTTTTCATCTATCTGATATTCCTTTATTCCTCCGTACATGGAGAAAAGTATATCGAAAATGAAAAAAAGGATAAGTACCATAGTATATATCCACCATGTTCCCTGATTATAGAATAAAAATATAATAGTCAGAATAAGACTACTCACAAGTGCACTTATAAGTGTTTCACATACAAATCTTTTAACTGACTTCCGAGGTTTAAAACTTTCCATAATCATCATTTTTAGTTATTCTCTACATTTTCATCTTCCTTTTTCATTTTCTTCTCAATCCAGCGGACAAATTCACCGGCATTCTGAGGAGAAACATATACCTTATCGGATTGATGACCATTTTGGTAACTTATTTCTATCCGATGTACCGATAAAGCTGGAGCTATTGAAAATGACTTTACTTCACGCATACCTGTAATGGATTCAAGTAATATGGTTTTATTGGCAATAAAACGTCCTGTCTCAATCTGTAATTTACCATTGCCTGTAACAATATATTGAGTATGAATCAACATCTCTATTTCAAATATCATGACAACAGCCATCAACAACGTAGCTATGGTGTAGTGAAACCAGAAAAAATCGAATAACAAAAAAGCGGTAACAGCCATCAGTAACCAATACCAACTGTCTACCTTAGAATGAAATGTTCTGTCCATTATCTCTGCAAGATTTATTAATTCTTTGTGAAGATAGCAAATTATCATCGAAAATACACTTCTTGAAAAGGTTCTTTAGAAAAAAAACAAAGATAAAACGCTGTCATATCAGTTTTTTTGTAGTTTTGCAGCAATATTATACATGTTGTTATGGTAAGAAAATTCGATTTTCTCGTTATCGGTTCAGGAATTGCCGGAATGAGCTTTGCGCTAAAAGTAGCGCATAAAGGTTCGGTTGCACTGATCTGCAAAGCCGGACTGGAAGAAGCCAATACCTACTATGCACAGGGAGGAATTGCTTCTGTAACAAATCTAAAAGTGGATAATTTCGAAAAGCATATCCACGACACTATGGTGGCCGGCGACTGGATCAGTGATCCGGCAGCAGTAGAAAAGGTAGTACGTAATGCTCCTGCTCAAATTGAAGAATTAATAAAATGGGGTGTAAACTTCGATAAGAATGAAAACGGAGAATTTGACTTGCACAAAGAAGGAGGACACTCTGAATTTCGTATTCTTCATCACAAAGATAATACCGGAGCTGAAATTCAAACCAGTTTGATAGAAGCAGTAAAGCAACACCCCAATATTACGGTCTTTACTAATTTTTATGCTGTAGAAATTATTACTCAACATCATCTGGGTATCATAGTAACCCGACATACTCCAGGTATCAAATGTTTCGGAGCTTACGTATTAAATGAACAAACAGGAGAAGTTGATACGTTCCTGTCGAAAGTGACAGTTATGGCCACAGGAGGATGTGAAGCCGTTTATACCCACACAACTAATCCATTGGTTGCTACAGGCGATGGTATTGCCATGGTTTATCGTGCGAAAGGTGTTGTAAAGGATATGGAATTCATCCAGTTCCATCCAACGGCCTTGTATCATCCGGGAGATCGCCCCAGCTTCCTGATAACAGAAGCAATGAGAGGGTATGGAGCTGTATTAAGAAATCTGGGAGGTGAAGAATTCATGCAGAAATATGATCCACGTCTATCTCTTGCTCCTCGTGATATCGTAGCACGTGCTATAGATAATGAGATGAAACAAAGAGGAGAAGATCATGTTTACTTGGATGTAACGCATAAAGATCCAGAAGAAACGAAAAAACACTTCCCGAATATCTATAAAAAATGTCTTAGCCTGGGCATTGATATTACAAAAGATTATATTCCAGTTGCACCTGCAGCTCATTACTTGTGTGGCGGTATAAAAGTTGACTTAGATGGACAATCTAGTATCAAACGTTTGTATGCCATTGGAGAATGCTCTTGCACCGGTCTGCATGGTGGAAACCGATTGGCATCTAATTCACTTATTGAAGCCATTGTATACGCAGATTCTGCCGCAAAGCATGCATTGAGTGTACTCGACCGCTATGATTTCAATGAAGATGTTCCTGAATGGAATGCAGAAGGTACTATCAGTAATGAAGAACGAATTCTGATAACTCAAAGCATGAAAGAAGTAAACCAGATAATGGAAGCATATGTAGGCATTGTACGAAGCAATTTACGTTTGGTACGTGCTTGGAATCGTTTGGATATCTTATATGAAGAAACAGAACGTCTATTCAAACGTGTAAAAGCATCCAGAGAAATTTGTGAACTGCGTAATATGATTAATGTAGGTTATCTGATTACTCGACAGGCTATGGAACGTAAAGAAAGTCGTGGCTTACACTATACAATCGATTATCCGCATCCTGCAAAAAAGGAAGGCGAACAATAAATACCTCATTCACTAATGTGGTAATATAAAAAATGAGCTCAGATAAAACTGAGCTCATTTTTTATATACTTATATAATCCACTTTTCCCCAAAAATACAATTGATAATGTCCTCTTTCTATCATATATCCTTCCTTCATACGATAAATATCAAGAAGCCTTTAATAAGGATATATTTACTAAACATTCGGCTGCTAAGTTACGTTTGAAATCTTATATTTCACTTATTTTCTTAAGTAATCAACTTTCTGATTTAATATTTTAAGATTGGATACTATTTCAGTATATATTTTTAGAGCAGACTCAAATACAACTTTGAGTTAATATCTTGAGAATAAGAACATAGTAATAAAAGCATTAATATTATGGTACCCAATTATAATATTAAAAACAGCTATTACTATGTTCTCTGAGTTTAAAGTTACAAAGATTTTTGATATAGCCAGATAATTTTTGCAAAAAATTTGCATCAATATAAAAATATATAATTAAAAGTAAGTGCTATAAAGATTTGTAATGATTCTATTTGAATTCCATACTAATACTGCATATTTCTTATACAAAAAGCCTATTTTTGTATATTCTTACAACTATTTTCTTACTTCAATTCTTATCGTATATAATGTTAACCTCATATTAGGGTTCAAAATAAAAGAACTTAATAAAACTACAGTTCCTAGGGGTAGATCCACTTATATTTGATAATCTAAATAAAACATATATAAATGAAATCATCACGCTTTAAATCCTCGTAGCAGAAGGAACTCTTTCTTCCGTGCCTCCGCCGGGGCAGAGAAA
>NZ_JBBKBJ010000024.1:0-54534 GCF_037890145.1 Phocaeicola sp. HCN-6420 | reverse complement strand
TTTTCAGCGGACTGTCAGGCTTGCTGAAAAAGATTGTATCCCTATGATGCACCAGAAAAGGAGCCATACTGCTCCCTGCTACAATCAGACTGACTTCCTTTCCTGCATCCGTCAGTTCCCGTAACATATCTATATATGCACGTGTATCTACAAATTTCATGACAAACCGTTAATTATTGAGAATGAAATGTCTATATTAGAAGGCTGTTCAGGTAATGTTTAAGTGTAAGTACAGCATCATGTTCCATGTTACACTTTAAATGCACCATAGGCACGTTTTTAGCAATAGCTTCTATTAATCCAATGCTTTTCATTACAGCTTCTTTATTCCATTTATTGATACTCGTTTCTCCAAAGAGCTTACTTACGGCTTTTATGCCCGGCATTTTTTCTACTATATTCTGAGGAGCCTGTTCTATAAATACGATAGCTTTAAGCGGCATTATTTTGTTCCGGTGAATATTGGAGGAACCGCAAAATGGCAATCCGGCAATATAATATTTCTGTGTCATGATATCCTGTACGATGATGGAGCGATCCCCATTGATAATTTCGCACCCTTCATGTCTTTGCCAGAGAGCTGCTTGTGTCGATTTCCCGGTTCCACTGGGAGCTGTAAAGGCTATTCCTTTTCCTTCCCATTCAATCAAAGAGGAATGAAGAACTAATGCATTCTGTTTCAGTAAAAAACGTTCCAATGCAAAAGCCTCCAGTAAAGAGGTATTTATGATAATTGTTTCGGTATCTTCCTGACAAATTTCGATTATTACTTTATTTTCATCAATTTCCCTATAGTATGCATTAATACATCCCATAAGAATACGCCTTTCCTGGTTTTTGTGTTTGAGTACAATACACTGCGGCATTTGGCATATTATCTCCCCATCTATTTTGCTGGAAACTTTTACAACGTTCAGTTGTACCTGAATCAGTTGAGTCTGTTCCGGAGAAAAAGGGCTGGGCTTTTCTTGCGAACAGAATTCAGCACAATCTGCATCAATGTGTAAGGTGGCTTCTGAAGTTATTTCAAATATTACGGTAGCAATCGATAGGTAAATTTTCGACTTCATTTATTTTTCAAGTGTTTCTACATTATCCTTCAATTCGGGGATTTCCAACACCATATTTCGTCTGTAAAGCTCTGTTAGAAAACCATAGACATCTCTTTTTGCGATTTCTTCTGTTATTTCATACTTTTCCATTAATTTTTGTATGATTTCTTCCAGGCAGTTAGAACTATCTACTTCTTTCCAGATAAAAGCAGCCGTTGGAGTTAAATGAATCATTCCATTCAGATGCTCTGATGCCTCTCCAATAGGAATAAGTATGCTTTCTTCATCTATCTCACGTAATACATAGTTTTCGTTGGTTCTCATTTGTTTATTTGCTTTTATTCAAGTTTTTTTAATTCTTCTTTCAGAAGCTCTTCGTAAGCTTCATTCAATTCACAATGATATGTTGCAGGTAAAGAAAAATCATGATTTTCAGCAAACGATGCGGCGCCACATGCTTTACAAATTTTACGGAATCTGCAATTAAAACATTTTTTTGAAGTGAAGATTTGTTTGGTTTCTGTTTTTATAGCCTCCCATGCCTCTTTGAATGCATATTCTTTTAGGCTTCTAGCTGGCTTCTGGAGCATTCCGCAGGGTGATATTTCTCCTTTCCAATTTACCCAAAAGCTACTGACACCGGCTGCGCAAAGTAAGCCCCCAGGGGGTAAAACCTCTTCTTCTTCTTCTTCTGTTTCTTTAATATCCTCTAATGTTTCCTTTATATAGTTGATGTAATCG
Organism: Phocaeicola sp. HCN-6420; assembly: GCF_037890145.1. Lineage (NCBI taxonomy): Bacteria > Pseudomonadati > Bacteroidota > Bacteroidia > Bacteroidales > Bacteroidaceae > Phocaeicola > Phocaeicola sp. HCN-6420. The sequence goes on along the minus strand of NZ_JBBKBJ010000024.1, from coordinate 52,741 downwards.
GATAAATGAGGATGCCCCATTCGTATGACTTTTAATTGCTCTTTGGCTGCCTGCTGGGGAGAAAGTCTATTGATATTATCGGTTGATATCTTTCTAGGTTTCCTTTCTGGAGGAAACATATAAGTAGGAGTAGAAATCGGAATATTTAAACTTTCTGTTATCTCAATTACTTTCTCCAAATCATGGCAATTTTGCGGAGTTGGAGTAAAGTTTATTTTCACTTGCACTCCAGCATCCAGTAGTAAATGAATGCCATTCATCACTTGGGTAAACCCTTTCGGATTGCCGCATAATTCTTTGTAAGTATTATCCGATGCTCCGTAAAGAGATATATTTACCCGTCGTGGTTGATTATGCTTGAATGTTTCTGCTATCTGTTTGTCAATTAATGTCCCGTTCGTATTTAGTGTGATAATGATACCTAAATACCGTAATCCTTCATAAAGTTTTAAGAAATCAGGGTATAATAAAGGCTCTCCTCCCGTAAGCAATAAAAACATACACCCACTGTTTGCGGCTTCTTTTCCGATACGTAACCAATCGTCTACAGACAGTGGTGTACCTTGTTGATACATTTCATGTGGAGACATACGAATATAACACATCTTACAGTCCATATTGCAGGCTGGTAGAAGTTCGAATGTCCCACAGATAGGAGTTCCTGAATTAAAAGCCTTATTGCATAGAAATTTCTCAAACGAATTGACGGGTTGGAGGGTAAACATATTTTTAGCTCAATACTTTATCAATATATGTCCCATCGAAGCGATAAGAACCGTAACAGTCCCCCCCTTTATTTTCTGCAACACTGGCTGGTACATAGTAATTTCCAACTCCCCTCACGGACACACTCCTGTTGGCATACTCTGTGTGATTGTCTTTGAATAGACATGGATCACCATATGGTATAGTCATACCACCATCACTATTACTTTTAGGAGTACTTTTTGTTATATAAGTATTACAGACTACACTTCCTGGAGCATCAATCCATACATAAGTAAAATAACCTTCATCATAATGATTGTGATAAGGGTTAATACAACGCATACCATTCTTTCCTGTTACTTGTGTTCCACAGTTGGAGCAGTAGCTATTTGCTACAAAAGCCTCTTCAATAGCTTGAGGCATAACATATTTTTCTTTTTCCATATAGTTGCTTTATTAAATTAATTAAGTTATGAATTCTATATCTCTAAAAGAAATATATTGTGTGCAAATGTACTATTTTTTTTATTATAAGGTTTTAAATTGATGAAAAAGGTGATGAAAATAAGGCTTATTATGTATCTATATATTCAATTTTACATTGTCTAAAATGGGTAAAATCGGGACGAATAGATATTTGATGCTGTTAGTTCCGACTCTGAAATAAAGCTGAACGAATCGTGCTTAATTGGGATTAATTTCTTAATTCAGATTGAAATAGTTGCATCCATTGATCAATGATATTGTTGATAGAAAAATCATCTACCCTTTTTAATGCTTGATTACTCATTTCTTTTCTGACATCTAGATGTTGTATTAAATAGATTAATTTTTCGCTTAGAGATTTTATATCTCTATTGTATATTAGCAATCCATTCTTTTCATCTGTAATAATATCTTTAGGGCCAAATTGACAGGCAAAAGCAACTGAGGGTAATCCGCATGCCATTGCCTCTAATAGAACTAAGCCGAATCCTTCATATAAAGATGTTAGAACAAAAATTGATGATTCTGCCATCTCTTTCTTTACATTATTGGAGTATCCTGTTAATACGACACTGTTACCAAGATTTAATCTTTTGATTTCTTCCTCTAAATTGTTTCTTTCTGGACCTTCACCAACAATCTTTAATTTCCAGGTAGGGCATTCTCTTTGCACAAGATTCCATGCTTTTATTAATGATATAAAATCTTTCTCTATACTTAATCTACCCACTGCAATTATATAATTATTATTATTGTAATTGTTTGTAGGTTCAAATGTTGCAGGGTTATGAATATAAATGAATTTATTATTATTGGGGAAAAAAGTATCTTTATCCTCTTTTGTTAGCAAGACCATTTTGTTATATCCTTTTGACATAACCTTATAATCTAAAAAATTTAAGGATTTAGCTAATATTTTCGATTTATAAGTGAAGTTACGATAATTGGAATTGAAATGTATTTCTCTAATTTTTATAGCGTTCGTATGAAGTAAAGGTACTATATATTTTTCGCTTTGTCCTACACTGATAATTATGTCGGGGGTTATTTGTGAAATGACTTTTTGTAGCTTGAGATAATGATTTATAATCTTAAAATTAGATATTATCTGATGGAGCTTAGATTTATAGTCGTCTTTATAATAATTGATTTGGAGATTGATAAAGGTTATTTTAGGAGATAGTTCGTGAATCAAAGGGTGATTCATCCAATTATCTGTAACAATAATATATACTTTATTTTGAGGAATATCAGCTAAAGCATTAGCTTTTAATAAAGTAACTTTTTGTATTCCTCCTAAGCCACGAATACTATTTATGGTATAAACTATTTTCATATATTCATTTCTTTAATTTATATATTGATTCATTTATAAACATGAAACAATTATATGTTTTAGGTATATAAAGGAATAAAAGTAAACCTATTTTTTTAGATAAACAGATGTGTTTATTTCGAACAAATTCTTTTATTGTTTGTCGCTTTAATATTAAGAATTGGCTAATTGTATAATTATTCCATTTTGTCTTCTCAGAACGATATCGAATATTAATTATAGTTTTATATAGTTTTTGTAGACAAAATGCTCTATATAAGTTATTTTCTACTGGAATTTCATGTAAACATATAAGATATGAATATGCGCGATTAATAAAGTTTTGATTTATAAGTTGATGAGTTATAGATGATGGTCTTTGTACCCAATAGTATAGTGGAACATTTACTAAAAGAGCAGAATTTGTCTTAAGATATACTTGGTTATTAAACTCGGTATCTTCTGTTCCTGTTTGTTTAAATCTTAAATTGCTTATCAAACTTTTTTTATATAGTTTATTCCATACAACTTGAAAATTCATTTCAGACCATTTTAACTTTTGGTCATTGACATTGTATAATCGCTTCATTAAACTTAAACGATTAGCGGTAAAAGTGTTATTGATAGTTACTGTAATATCTTCTTTACAATATTTCCATACTTGTTTGAAAGTTACCATTGAAAAATCATAATCTCCTTTTTGTAAGGCTTCATACAGGATTTCAAGCATTTGCGGATGAATATAGTCGTCTCCGTCAATAAAAGAGATGTACTCCCCAGTTGCATGATCTAAACCTGTGTTTCTTGCTCCTGACAGCCCTTTATTTTGCTGGTGAATAACGATGCATCTACCATCTTGTTTGGCATATTCATCACATATTTTCCCAGAATTATCTGTAGAACCATCATCTATTAAGAGAATTTCAAGGTCTTTGTATGTTTGGTTAATAATACTTTCAATACAAGCAGGTAAATATTCTTCTACGTTGTATATGGGAACTATAACACTTATCATACGTTTTTTATATTATTTTCTTTATACATACAATTAATAGCATAAGCACTCTGTTCATGTTATGCTTGGCTGCAAAAAAGAAGACTTTCCAATGTATCGGGAAGTAGGTTAAATCGAGTTCTTTATATGCTTCTCTATAATGTGGCTGTCTGATAATCTCAGCTATTTTATTTGTTTTCGCTTTCAGGGTATCGGGGGACAAACATTCATTTAATCCCAATCCGATAATGCTGAGTGCAATACGGTTGTACAGAGCTTTGTGACCGATTTCATCAGTGACAGTTGCTTTCATGTAGTTGAATAGTCTGTTCCATTGCTGAGATAACTGGGGCTTATATCTTTTCGTTTCTGCACCGGAGTTGAATTTACGGTAATGATAAAAAGCTTTGTTTATGTAAACGGCTTTCTGTACTTTTCTAAATACATTGCAGTTGAAGAGGGAATCTTCTGCTGTACCGATTATTTTTAAATCAATAAACGATGTCCCATCAAGCACCTCTCTTCGATAAAGTTTTCCCCAGATAGTCCCTAATGAATCCAGCATACCCGGATTGGCAAGTTCCTCGCCTACCGGTCCTATCATTCTTCGCTGGAGTTGTTTACATGCTTCTTTTGTGAAATGCTGTGTTTGTGCAAACAATAACTTAGGCAGCGAGCGATTGCTAAACTCTCGTACGTATGCAAAGAAGCAGACATCCGCATCTTCTATCGTTTGCAGACACTCTTCGATTGTAGATGAATCAATCCAGTCGTCCGCATCTACAAACATGACGTATGTTCCCGTAGCTTTACTGAGTGCTAAGTTTCTGGCTGCCGAAACTCCTTGGTTGGGTTGGGAGAACACCTTTAGTCGATTGTCTTTGACTGACAACTCTTTTAATAGGCACAGGCTATTGTCCGTACTACCATCGTCAACTGCTATGATTTCAATGTGTGAATAGCTTTGTTGGAGCAGAGAATTTAGACATTCACGAATGTATTTCTCCGTATTGTATACCGGTACGATGATAGAGACTAAAGGATTTTTCATCATGATAGTTTGTTTAGATAAAAATTCGTCAGCCATTCTGCATTGTTGCTAATATCGAAACCAGCCTTCTTTATCATAGCAGTTGTATCTACATGTGGCATATTCATGCACTTTTCCAGTTGAGTTACCCATACTTCTGGCTTTTCCTTGATGGATATAGGATAATAAACAGGTGTAAGTCTGGTCTGGTCAGAAATAGTATCCGATAGTACACAAGGCAATCCACTGGCTTGCGCTTCTATTAATGAAACAGGCAAGCCTTCGTAGAAAGAAGGGAAGAGGAATACGTCGAATGCCTGATAGAGTAAAGGCATATCTGCTCTGTTTCCTAAGAAACAGACATCTTTTCCCAGTCCAAGATGCTTGACTTTTTCTTGTATCACACCTTGAAGCTCTCCGCTTCCAACGAGCGCCAATACACTTTCAGGATGTTTGGCATGAAATTCGTGGAAGATGTCAATCAGAAAATCATGGTTTTTCTGCGGACAGAATCTTCCTACATGACCAATCACATATTTGTTGGCCCAGCCGAATTCAGCTTTTACTTTTTGGGAGGTTGCTTCATTATAGGCAAAGGCTGCGGCATCGATAGCATTCCGCATGAAAATCAGTTTTTCCCGATTTTTCTTTCCAAATAACCATTCTCCTGCAATCTGGCTACAAGTAAAGTAGTCGGTTGAGAGCTTACGCATTTGCCTTGCCAACAGTTCCCGAGGAATTCGTTTGAGTTTCTCTATTGCGGTTTCACTGCTGAATACGGGTGCATTGTGTGCATGGCAAATCCGCACTGGTACTCCGTGTTTAATTGCTTCCTTGAAAGCAAAATAACCCAATTCAGACATGTGTGAATGAAGAATTTGATATTCCGGATGATTATCGAAGAACGTTTTCAACAATTGTTGATATTTAAACAGGTTCTGTGGATAAATAGGACACATCCTGAATATCCTTCCTCCCATCGCTTCTATTTCATCGTCATAAGCTCCCCGTTCCTGACGGTGTACCATGAAGTCGAACTGTATCTTGCTTTTGTCGATGGCACGATAGTAATTCATGACCATGGTTTCTGCTCCTCCCCGATTCATGATGGTAAAGAGATTCAGTATTCTGATGGGTTTATTCATTTTACATTCAATTTTTGGTTGGATTGCACTTTATATTTTGTCAGTAGGTACAATAAACAGCCCGGTAGAATGGCGAGTATGGTCAAACCTGGCAAAGGAGATTCTGCAATGAAATGTATATTCTTGGATCGGATGGAACTGGATACATAGTGTATGCACGATTCAAATTTTCGTTTCATGCTGCCACACAGTTTCATGTCGACTTTGCGGATGAAAGCAAATCCTTTAGGGTTGTTCCAGTACTGCCGGTACATGTTCATGCTGGAGCCATCTTGCTGGTATTCTACAACGACAAGCGGTTTATTCAAGGTAAGCAGCGTATAATCCTGATCAATGAGCAGATACTTGTAGCCGAGACTCACATATTTCTCTCCTTCAAAGATGGGATATTCCGGATATTGCTTGATTACTTCAGTTCGGTATACCAGTTTTTTGTCCCCCTTCCCTCCTTTGGCATAGAAGCCGTTCAAGGTCGTTTCTGTCATTCCTTTAGGGAAAGAAGTCCCGATGATGTTTCCGTTTTCAGTACAATCCAAGCCGATGATGCCTGCATACTTATCGGAACCATGGGCTTTCCAGAAATTGACAATCGTTTCCACTGCATCATCGGGCATATAGTCGTCAGAATCGATACAGGTATTCAGTTCGGTATCTATATTCCGGTACGCGGTGTTGTGGGCACCGTGCATTCCCTGATTCTGCTGGTAAATGTACCGGATACTGATTTTACCTTCCTGTATCCATCCTTCCACCAGTGCCTTTGTTGAATCCTTGGAACCGTCATCCACAATCAGCCATTCAAAGTCGTCACAAGTCTGGCGTAGCAGGCTTTCGTACGTTCTACCTAATGTGTGAGCCCGGTTATATGCAGGGGTAAATATGGTGAGTGTTTTCATTTGTCTGTCTTATTTCATTTTTGTTCCTATCAGTCGATGGAATAATTGTGATAGTTTAGTACGCCACTTGGAATTGCCTATCCACGACTGGCTGAACCAGTGTATGGTGTAAGTCTTTGGCGTGCGGGTGATTTTTCCGTTCAGGTAATCGTAGGGAGTGAAATACTCCGAAGGATATACCGTAAAATCGTGGATTTGCTGTTTTTCTCCATTCAGGATCAGTCCGTATGAACGTGTTAGCATTCGGGTCCATTCTTCTACATTGGTAGTCTGATCCAGACTTCCGTCTGCCTTGATAAACTCGCGCTGTTGATAGGAGTTCAGGAATTCACCTATTAGTTCATTCTTCGGTTCTGCTCCTATGATGTTAGTCGCTATCCATTGAGTTCCTTCAAATCCTAAAAATGCTTTGTGCCCTAATAAATCGTCCAGCGGGCGTAACACTTCCACATCGGTATCCATGTAGATGCCTCCTTCGTGATACAAAGCCCAAAGGCGTGCCACGTCGCTTACAAATGCCCATTTCTTATGCTGATAGGCATCCCGGCAATAGGCACATTGGTTGATGTCGAAATTGCTTTCGTTCCATTCTTTGATGACGTATCCTTTACAATATTTCTTCCATGTACCTATCAGGCGTTTCACATCTTCAGGTTTTTCTTTCCCGCCAAACCAGCAATAATGTATTATTTTAGGTATCATAAATAAAAAAATCATGCTTTTTTGCCCTTCACGCCCTTCACACGTTCCCGTAGAAGCCTTTGGCCGGCTTGTATATCGGATTGTGTAGCGTGTTGACATTTACCAGTCTGCCTTCATCCTGCAATCTCTGTAAATGCCGTTGAGCAGTTGTTTTCGTAAAACCACAAAGCCTTTCAAACTTGGTTCTTGTCAGAAAATCGTTCTCGTAAAAGTAGTCCACCAGTAATGCGTCTATTTCGTAGATGTCCAGTCTGGAGGAATGTACTTTGATGTCGCTTCGTTCAAACCGAGCACGGTTCTCCAGGCTGTTCTTCAGGATACTGTCTGCCCTGAACTCTACCGCCTTTATTCCGATGCTCTGTGAACGGGTGGTCTTGGGATCGGCATCCTTGGGAGCCGAGAGTGAAAGGTAAAAATAACCTATCCCCGGCAGGTACACACGGTCGCCTTCACACAAGTTGTATGCCAGCTCATCCCCTAATTCATCCAGTACTGCCCGTATATCCCCTTTCGAGAGTGTACAGCGCTTGCTGATGTTGTTCACTATATCGTTTATGTCTACGGTATGGCTTCTTACCACCCGTGCATGATATTTCTCTTTTCCCTCCTTCTCCGGATCGGATGGAGATGCATAAAAGTCAAATAGAATAGGCATGTTTCACATAGTTTTATGAGTATCTTTTCACTTAAATGAAGCGTTCGCCTGACTCCTGTGAAGCGTTCATTTCACCTTGGTGGGGCGATGTGTTCACCTTTGTGTAATGGTTCCAACGTCTGCACGTTTCCCTTTTATCTTCGAGGTATCTAAGGCTGTTGAAAGCCTCGAAACGGCTTGTCGCAAGATATTGTCCAACGGCTGTTGAAGCTGTTGCAGCAGGTCACTGTGTACGTTATATTTGCCAAAGTTATAAATAAAAACTGTATGAAAAAATTCCTTAAAAACATTTTCTGTAAGCTCCGCAAGCACTTCGTTACAGACCAGTCAGCCGAGGTGCCGGCGGCATCTCTCCGTGTGGTAGAACCTTTTGTTACACGGGCCAGACGTTACAAACCCGATGAGTTGAGCCGTTTTCTGAACGAGCATTACCAGTTTCGTTTCAATCTGCTGACAGAGATGACAGAGTTCCGTTCTGTCCAGACTCCGACAGCAGAGTTTGCATTATTGGATGACCGCGAAATGAATACGATATGCATCGAAGCCTTTAATTCCGGTCTGTGCTGCCGCGACCGTGATGTAAAGCGCTATGTCCGTTCTACGTACATCGAGGCTTATCACCCTTTCCGACTGTATCTGGATAGTCTGCCGGAATGGGATGGTACCGACCGGATGACCGACCTGGCAAGGCGTGTATCGTCTACTTCCTACTGGAGGGACTGCTTTCATCGGTGGATGCTGGCACTTACGGCTCAGTGGATGGGACTGAACCAGGGTATTCATGCCAATAGTACCGCTCCCCTGCTTGTCAGTACCGAACAGGGCTGGCATAAGTCTACGTTCTGCAAATCGCTTGTTCCGGCTTCTTTGCAGGCTTATTATACCGATCAGCTTGATTTGTCGGAAGGACATACTACCGAAATGAAGCTGGCCCTTATGGGACTGATCAATCTCGATGAGTTCGACCGGCTGTCGGTACGGAAAATGGCACAGTTGAAAAATCTGATGCAAATACCATCGCTCAACCTCCGCAGAGCCTATAAGAAAAATTACTGTCAGTTGCCTCGTATTGCTTCCTTCATTGGTACTTCCAACCGCAAAGACCTGTTGACGGATCCTACCGGCAGCCGTCGTTTCATCTGTGTGGAAGTGGAAAGCATGATCGATTGTACGAATATCAATCATGACCAGCTTTACGCCCAGCTTCGTCATGAACTGCTTGCCGGTGAACGTTACTGGTTCACTTCCGAAGAAGAAGCCGAGATACAGCGCCGTAATTTGGATTTTTACCGGATCATGCCCGAAGAAGAAATCTTCCGTAGCCATTTCCGTGCGGCAGTGTCCAATGAGGCTGGTGAGATGCTTTCCCTTGCCGATATCCTCGAAGTACTCCGTGAACATCATCGGGGACTGATGCGTAACATCAACCTCTCCCGGTTCGGCAGTGCCTTGGTGGCTTCCGGTGTAGAACGGTTGCATACCCGTGAGGGCAACCGTTATCGGGTAGTCCGGATCGGTGAAGGGCGTGAAGGGTAAAAAAGGGTAATTAATTCATTAAACTGTAGAGTTTTTGCACCTCCTTTTCGTTTCCGTAGTCGTGTTCCTTCAAATAACCGACTATCTTTTGTTGAAGTTCTTTATTCTTGATAAATTGAGCTATTTCATGGGCACAGCCGGCATTGTCTTGCGGAACAATGATTCCGTCGACACCTTGTTTAATCTGGCTGTGCGCCGTGGGATAGTTAGCCACAATGACAGGCTTACACAGTATCTGTGCTTCGCGTACGGTAACGGCATTTCCTTCAAATCGGGAAGGCTGTACATAAATGTCGCATTCCTTGATGAAGGGGTAAGGATTTTCCCGCTTTCCCAAAAGAATGACGTGTTCTTCCATTCCTGCTTCTTTTATCTTTTCCTTTATCAGTTGTTCATCTCCTCCATAGCCTACGATATACCAGTATACCTCACATCCTTCCTGCAATATCCGTCGGCATATATCGGGCACATTGTCGAAATTCTTGGCAAAGGTGAAACGACCTACAGAGAGCAGATTGACTCGTCCGTTCTGGATCGGGGAATCTATCTTGCTTGTCAGTGCCTTTGCTCTGACCGTCCGTGGAGAAAGAATATTGGCTATCTCGATGATTTTTCCGGCCAAAGTTGGGAATACACTCAAGAAAGAACGTGTCACATCTTCCGATATGGAAACAATATGGTCGAACTGACTCCATACTTTTATCTCCTTTTCCACATTCACACTGATTTTGGTGTAATCCGTATGAATCCATGCTAATTTTTTCTTTGCCTTTACTTTATTCAATACAATGTTGTGAGGAGTCAGGAAGCTGATGGCCAGATCATATTCCGTATTCGGATTGATGTCCGGCAACAGCGGTGTCACCGCATCAAATACATATTGTAGGATAGCCGAACCTTCTTTCAAGTGGTTTCTCTTTGCATACCGGGCAAACTGGAATTTAGCCCATAATCTGGCCAATGCAATATCAGGGAATCCTTTCAGTATCGCTTCCTTTATCGGTTTTTCTATGACATCATATTTCTTGATTTCCGGTAATAAGTGTACCGTATCTGGTACCTGTTTCAACAGTTCTCCCCGGTGACTGTACAGAAACAAATCAACATCGTACAGTTCTGTATCGATTGCATTGAGCAGACCGATTAGACTTATTTCCGCTCCTCCAATTTCTAAATAATGTATGGCTATGAAAATGCGTTTTTTCATGTATACATGAGACTATGTAGTAATAAAGTTAGTAAATTCTGGTTTCTATCGGAATATGTTTGATATTGGTTATTTAATTGATAGATTTTCCTTAACTACTATTTTTATAATAAGGGAATAACTGAGGTTGTTACTAATGAATAGATATTTATCCAATTTTAGAAATAATTTGGCTTAAATACACTTGGTCGTTGCATAGTCCTACACCAACTCCAGCTCCAGCTTCATTTACAAATTTATTATGTACGGGAACTTTATGAGTAGCTTTCATTAGAAACCATTCGTATTCAATATCTACGTGTCCTATATCAATAGCCTGATATCCTAATTTCGCTAAATCGTAAGCCATAATAGTTGCAGTAGGACCTAAGGCTAGTAGAATTAAGTATTTAGTTTTATCGTATTGAGTTACTTTTTCTAATATAGGACGATAGTAATTGAATGCATTTCTATTAGGTGCCAGAATTCTTTTTATTGACTTAGCGTTGTTAAATAAATCGTTATTTACTCCAAGACGACTTTTTTCTCCCTCTATTATTATTAAATCTCTATCTTGCCATATTTGTTTAAGTAGGTTAAACATACGATTAGCCATAGGAGGATTTTGATACATCATGTAGCATCTACTGATGAAGGCATTGTAAAAAGTTGTTTGTTTATTTATATATTTATACCAATATTTTCGATAGAAGGCTAAATGTTTTTTCCAGTGTTTTTGGGAGTCTGAGTCATATATAGATAGATTGTTAAATATATCAGGTAGACATACTATATGGTTTGCTATGGGTTTACTTAACACCTCAATCATTTTTTTTCGTAATATTGGATTTTTATCTTGAAATCCTAATTTCTTCCCAGCTATCAGTTTGATTTCTCCATCCCCTAATCTGCTGACTGAACAATGGGTTTGTAGGATATGGTTTACGGAATCTTCCAGAGAAGCTACTTTAGGTGCTTGTACGAAGTGTTTATAAATAAAATCATTCATTAAGTGGATATTGGCATTTCCTTGAATATATAGATTTACTATTGCATTCCAGATATAGAGTATTATTGTTTTTATAATCATTCTTGTTTTATTTTATAAATTGTCGTTTTAATATATTATATACAGCAAAACTGACTTTCCATTTCATTAATAAGAAAAATAGATACTCTTTCTTACTGTTATATAGATTTTTATAACCTATTATATGAAAAGATTCTTTAATAAACTTTAGCGATAGAATATGTTCTATATCTTTTAGTCTATTTGAAGAATTTGGATTGTTGAAAACGTTTCTAAATAATAAGTTTGTATATCGTTTAATGATATATTGGGCCATATCGTAAGTTATAGGCGTATATAAATCCAAATTATATTTTTTTATTAGTTCCTTTTTATCTTTTACTTGTAAAATAAGGCTACTTTCCATGTAAGGATTATATTTACTTCTCATGATACTATTTGTATTATTTACACGATAATAATATAATGCCTCTTTGATTAGATAAACTCTTGTTGTGGAAAGTAATGCTTTTAAATTATATGTAGTATCTTCTCCACACCGTACATTTTCATTAAAAAGGATTTGTTCTGTAATAACCCAATTCCTTTTAAATATAAATCTCCAAGAAAAACATAAATCATTACTTTCATGGATTTTTGTATTGTATTTGATAAAGTCGAGAGTATTACATACGCAATTGGCAGGAAAATTGGGATAAACAATATTATTATTGGGGATAGTTTTAAAGCTACACATTACTAAGTCCAGCTGATAAGTTTTTGCTATAGTAATCATCTTTTGATACATATTTTCAGCAATTGTATCGTCTGGATCAATAAATGCAATATATGTACCTTTGGCGTTATAGATTCCAGTATTACGGGCTGCACTAGGGCCTCGATTAGGTTGACATATTAATTTAATATTGTCATGATGACTGATATAAGCTTCAACTATAGATTTACTATTATCTGTAGAGCCATCATCAATGCATAGAATTTCTATATTCTTTTCCGTTTGCTTGATGAGGGAATCTAAACATTCCGCTAAATACTGTTCTACATTGTATATGGGAACTATAACACTTAAAATGGGTTCTTTACACATATTTGTTAAGTTCGGTTGATAGATATAATGTAATACCAAGTGTAAAAGGCATTGTTGAAAATTCTGTAGAATAAAATCCAATACCTTTAGTATCACCCTGTGAATAATCTACAGCTCCACTCCTTTGTGTGGCCTTCATTAAGGCTTTTTCTACCGCAAGGGCTGCAATTTTATATTTTTCTGATTTGGTGATTGTATACGCTTTAATGAATAACAATCCAATCAATGCACTACCGGAAGACTCGAAGCGAGTCGTTTTATTAAAATACATACAACCGAATCCTCCTTCCTCTTGCTGCAGAGGAAGTAAACTTTCTGCTAATCTAATAACTCTTTTCTCATTTTCTTCTGAATAGGAGGCTTCAGTAATACCTAGTATATACCAGCCAAGTCCTCTGCTCCAGTCGTAAATACCTAAAGGTAGTTTGTTCGTTAAATGATAGGCATGAGGAGGAAATACATGGTTCAGTAAGATTTCATCAAATTCTTTAATTTGTTTGGTTGCTATATTTTCTTTTCCGCATAAGTTTAAAAACGGACAGACCATTCCAATTGTATCAACGAAGCGAATATTGGGTAAGTTGTCTCTGTATGGGATAGTTGAGGATTGATATTTATTCAAAAATGAAAGAATCTTATGTTCATTTTCGATTGAAAGTGCATTTCTTTTCTTTAATGTATATGCTAGTAAAACCTGATCGGGATATATAATATTCTGATCAGATAACCTTTTGTTTAATTTGTCATATATATCAGGTTTTTGTGGTTCTACCCCTAATAGCAGTCCTGCAATTTGCCAGGATTGAATTGCATTTGATTGGTATTTTTTACAGATGATATCCCATAAAATAAGTCGTTTGGAGTCCTTAATTTTTACGGTTGGGGTATGTCTTAACCAATCTTGTGCCTTTTTATTCATCGCTTTTTGCCATTCGGCCCGAGTATTCCATCGTCCTATATGGATTCTATTAGTCCATGTCTTTAGTGAAAAATAGAAATCTGTGCAAATGAAAATAATAGAAAGGCATCCGATAAAGAATATGAAGAAAATTATTGTCATCTATCAAAAATACGATTAATATTAGATACTTGTTCTTTAATGTTTGGAATTATTATATCTAACTGTTGTTTTATATTGGATTCATTAGCTTGTAGCCATTTAAATGCTTCTGTCATATCATCTTTTTTCTTTAAAGATTGAACAGGCAGAACATATCTTTTGTATGTTCCGAATAAATCTTGGGCAATGCCCTTTGCTTTAACAGAGTATCCGATAACTAATGTTGGGACTTTCTCGGAATAAGCAGCAATAGAAGAGTGTGTACGTGCAGCAATCATAAATCTGCAACGGGCAATATATCCTTTCAGTTCTTCTGCTGTATGGTTTTCAATCATACAGATACGTCCAGTTCCCTTAAATCTGTCATACAATATGTTTAAAGGTATTCGATCATCATTGTGGCTCCATACTACATGCGGAATTAAGGCAACCTGCATATCTGTCTGAGTAATGATGTAATTGATTAATTCAATATAGTTTTGTAATGTCACTCCTTTTCCACTTTCATAACCGATAATCATTGGGCTTACATTGATTCCAACTGTATTTCCTTCAATGAACTTATTAGATAAAGGTAAGTCAATTCGGTTTAATTGGAAGGCCGAATCTGGAATAAGTATAGCTTGCTTCAAGCCTTTGTCCTTCATTGCCTGATAGGTAATGCTTTCTCTGGCAATAATATGAGTGTATCCTTGTAAGTCTTCCAACATTTCTCCTTTTATGCTGTTTGGTTCTATAGAGCATCCCCATAAAATTGTTTTTCCTCCCTTTTTACGGATTTCTTTATTAACCAGATAGATGAACTTTGGAACACCATAACAATAATTATCTCCTCCGATGGAGAGTATATAATCGGCTGTTTTAGCAGCTTTCAATATCGGGGAGAAGTGAATACGGTCATAAGCTGTTTGGGCACCGTAAACTTTAGCTTGAAAAACAGCTTTGAGATATTGTAGACTAAAACGGGATATAGGGCAATGATCAGATTGTACGTTGCAAATTGCATCCAATCCCACTTTTTTGTCTTCTTCAGGTGAAGCGGAAAAAAGTGTAACATCAGCCTGAGTTATTTTACAAGTAGATCGAACGATAGCCTCACATCCGTGATTACCGCTTCCGCCATGTGGATATAATATTAATTTCATGTTTCAATTCTATAAGTCCCCATAAAAGTCTATACATTCTTTGGCAGATGCATATTTTTATCCATTGAGGAGCATGTATATCTTTTATATATTGGGGTAATTGTTTAACTTCTGTTATACTGACTATCTGTTTAATATACTGTAATTTGTAATTTATAGATTTTCCTTTGAAACATTCAGGAAAAGATAATATCGCATCATACATACACCACCATAATCGATGATACAAGTAGGAAATGCTATAATCATTCCATAGATTTTTTCGCTGAAAAAAATCCTTTAAAATATTCCATTGTGCATAATCAATTTCAAACTGATTGATTCTTTTTATGGATGATAACGTTCCGTTTCCTATAATACGATAATGATAAAGGCATTGGTCAACAATATATATTGCTTTTACATATTCCAAATAGTTATAATTGAAAAGCAAATCTTCACCATAAGTGTACTCTGGTGGAAAATGGATATTATGTTCTTGGATGATTGTCCTTTTGTATAATTTGATGACTGGTCCAAATAATAAGAACTTTTTGTTGATATCTGTAAATGCGTTTGTATCTTGTTGCTCTATATGTATTATACCTGTCTTATATGAATAATTTTTGAACGCTCCATTGCTATAATGTCGTTGTAACCCACAAACCACTAAATCTACATTATATTTTTCAATTGGCTGAAACAATTCGTTTAAATAATTGGGGGCTATCCAATCATCACTATCAATAAAGGCAATGTATTCACCTTGCGCTTCTGTAATTCCCCTATTTCTAGCCTTTGAAACTCCCTGATTGGGTTGATGGATTACCTTTATTCTTGAATCCTTTTGCTCCCATTGGTTACATATTATTTCACTTCCATCAGAAGAACCATCATCAATCAGAATACATTCAAAGTCTTTATACGATTGATTTACTACAGACCGGATGCATTCATTTAAATATTGAGATACATTATATACGGGAATGATGATACTAATCATATAACAAATCCTATTTTATCAGAAAGGTCCTCAATCATTTGTTCCTTTTTTTCTTCAGTAATATTTCCTATGACATATTCTTCTGAGTAGCGTGGACTTTTACTGAATAATTTTTTCTTTTTTTCAATGAATTCTTCATAGCTGCATATAATTCTTGCAGGTGATCCTAATGCAACGCAATTGTCTGGAATTGATCGTGATACAACACTTCCTGCTCCTATAATTACATTATTCCCTATTTTTACATTAGGTAATATGATACTTCCTGCTCCTATAAAAACATTATTACCTATAGTAACACGTCCAATCAGCGTGTAACCTAATATACGTTTGGTGCAGGCATCGTGTGCTAATACGTGCACACGTGGAGCAAGTGTTACATTATCACCGATTGATATCAACCAACAATGACCTGGATCTATGATACATTCTCCTAAAATATGACAGTTTTTACCTATTTGAAGTCCATTGGCTATAGCTATTTCCAGTTGGCTTCTGTCATCTATTTTTAGTAAATATTTTCTAATCCATGAATATAATTTAATCATTATAGTATTTTATATAAAAGTTTCAGTTGTTTCTGTTTGTGAAATCTTCCATCCAAGTTTGTCCGAATAACTGATCTCTTGTTTTTTATCTTTTCGCATGTCTCTTTTAAGAGATTCAGAAACTCTATATCATTACTGAATAGTATTCTATTTATATCTTTTTGTTGAGATAATGCTTCTCTGTTGGATGGTATGTCGGATGCTATAATGGGTAGATGGAGTGCCATGGCATCTAGTAAGGATATACTAAGTCCTTCAATATATGAGGCGGAAACATAACAATCTGCATGATACATAAAAGCATAAGGATTACCTATATGACCTAGTAGTATAATATTATTCTGTAAATTGTGATTTTGAATGGCTGTTTTTAGTTTTTCTTCTTCGTGATCACTTCCTCCTCCAAGTATCCACCATGAGAATGAAAAACCTGCTTTTTTTAGTAATGATGCAACACGAATAATTCTGTCATATCCTTTCACTTGAATAATTCTTCCCACAGAAATGAAAACAGGGCGTTCGTTTAGAACAGGTAGTGATATTTTTTCAAGTGTTCTTTGATTTATTGCTGATATGTCGACTGAATTATATATCACCGTTGTTTTTGTGTCCGGAATACTGAATGTTTTTTGAAAACTATCGAGAACAGCTTGTGATACCGCCACAATTTGGTCAAAAGCCTGATATATTTTTTTTTCATTAATCAGACCTTCATCGGTTTTATTTTTTTGAGAATATTCAGTAAGTGTATGCAACCAGGCTATTTTCTTTCCTTTAATGTTAGCACTTCCGACAAGATGTGTAGGCTGGCCTTCATAAAAAGCAATGACGGTATCGTATTGATTTCCTATCATAATTTTATAAAATAATGAAGGAAAGTGCTTCAGCACATAAGATGATAAACGATAATACCAGCGTTTATGGTTGTTTATAATATATTTATAATGAATATGCTCCTTAAACGGCTTATCAAAATATCGTTCGTAATTAGGATAAACACTGTATTTATAGATGGAGCATACCGTAATATCATATAAATCAGGATCTAAATGATTGACGATATCTATTAACATTTTCTCTGCTCCACCTACAATAAAGGATTCGATTATGAATATAATTTTCTTTTTCATCTAAGGTAGGATTTAAATTGGAGTCTTCTACGTATAGAAAGCATAAACCCTATCGGGAGCAAGAAGAAGACTTTCTTGTCCTGACATTTTAATATATAGCGATATTCATGTGCCAGGCAGCAACATGATATAAATTGCAATATATAGTTGATGCGTAATTTGGGGTTATCAATATATGCCAGTTTCTTTAGAAACATTTGGGCATATCCCATCGGATTGTTTTTCAGGAGCTTCCAGCTGGATTGTGTTAATCCTCCTTCCAGATATTCACAATAGTAAATGACTTTGTTATACCAGCGCAAAATGTAACCATCAAGTGCCATCTGATCCCATACAACAGATTCTGGTATGAATTTTTCATTGGCCCATACAGGGAAACTATATTGCCTTAACTTTTCTGTAAAAAAAGCTTCTGCCATATCTGCTTCCAAACCATATTTAGCGCGATTGATATTAGAGGTATCAATATAATTGAAACTCTTATTCGGTATGGAAGAATTATGATTATTTATTTCCCGTAATCCGGAAACTCCTATAAAATTAGTTTGTTCTGGTAACTCTGAAAACCATTTAATTAAAGATTCCAGTGCATCATCGGTCAGATAATCATCCGAATCTACAATAAAGAAATATTTTCCTTGGGCTAATTTGATTCCATCATTAATGGCACGTGCTTTTCCTCCATTTGCTTTTTTTATGTATCTGATAGGAAATTGTGTATGTTCTTTTTGCCATTGTTGTATGATGTTTTCTGTATTATCAGTTGAACCATCATCTATGATTATCCATTCAAAACAGGTTGTAGACTGGCGTTGCAGGGATGCGTATAGACGTCCTAATAAATGTCCCCGGTTATAACTGGGTGTAAAAACAGTTAATACAATGGATTTGTTCATAGCAGTTAGGACTTAAAAAGATTCTCAATTTGGGTCATCTGATTAGACAATAAAAATCGTTCCTGGTGTTTTAGGATATTTTGTTTATATGAAGCCAATAGGTTGGTATTATCCAAAACATGTTTAATACCCTCATACAATCCACTTTCAGAGTTTTCTGTAATTAAACCACATTTCCCATTTAGTAGTAATTCATCCATACCCGAACACGCAGTTGTAATAACTGGTAGCTCTAAAATTAGTGCCTCGGTTACAGCTGTGCTGTATCCTTCACTGACTGATGAACAGACAAAGATATCAGAATGCTTGAGATATGGATATGGATTCTTTTGGAATCCCCAAAGGGTGACTATTTCATTAAGAGAATGTGTATGTATGTATTCTTCCAGTATAGGGCGTTGCTCGCCATCCCCTAATATCCATAGTTCGATGGGATACCCATTTTCGTATAAACGGTTTATTACCCGTAATAATCTGTCGTATGCTTTTTGAGGGACAAAACGTCCTACTGTTACTATTCGGATTGATTGCGTTTTGGGAGGTAAGGAGATGAATTCGTTAGCTCTTTTTATAATATTATCGTTCTCTATAGGGTTGTATAAAGTTATTGCGTTATTGATGCTATATAATCGATTAATAGCATTTGTTGCAGTATTGGATACTCCTATAATTTTATCGTATTTCTGATAAGATTGTTTTTCTTCTTCCTCATTTTTATAAACTGAAGTAATCCAATGGTTGTTGATTAAATCAGTATGAACCCAAGCTATCTTTTGAGCTTTTTTATTAGTGGAATGTGAAAGAATTTTCGTGCAAAAGCCTTCAACAAAAGCTATTTCTATGTCATTCCCTTTAGGTATAAAAAGAGTATAAATCAACTGAGAAGGTAGAATTCTATATATGAGCAAATACAGAATCTTATATAATATTTTACCCAACAAACCTTTTTTTTGTGGGTTCCCTAAAACCGATGTGTAGTTTACGTATTTTCTAACTTCTGCTGCATATATTCCTGTATCAACAATCGTACATAAAGTTATGTCGAATTTAGTCTTATCTATATGTTTCAAGAGTACAGAAAGAACTTTTTCGGCTCCACCTCCGGATAGAGACTCTATAAGAAATAAGAGTTTGGGTTTCATGGCCTGATTAAAGTTTTAAATATATAATATAACCACTCTTTATAGTTAAGGGATGGATATTTGATAGGTACATCTCCAAGTGTTTTTTTTAAGTATTTTTCCCCTTCTTTTCTTTGTATCTTATAGTATGGATACAGTCTGTAAATGTTGGAGGTTATCATTTGATAAATGCCCTCTTGAGTTCTAGGGGAATGATATCCCTTTAGAACTTCTGAAGTCATTATTAATGATTTGATTTGTGATGTCGCAGCTTTGGTAGATATACGTTTGCTTAAGCTATTGGGAGTAGATCTGTAAAAAGATAAAGATTGAGAACAAAATTTTATTCTTTTTGACTGGGATATGATTCTTGCCAGATATTCACCATCATCATTCATGGATAAAGTTTCGTTCCATAATCCGGCTTGATGAACCAAAGATATAGGTATCATGTAACTAATAGGAGGCATACAGCATTTATTAAAGATAAAATCCAGTAAGATTTCCATAGGATTATTATAGTCATGCCATACACTTGTTTGATTAGATTCCGGTAATACTATTTTACCATCTTTGATAATATTCCATGCTCCAATGTACAACGTATCGTCCTTATTTTTTTCGCTATCATAGAGTATAATTTGTTCTTTTATTTTGTTTTTGTCAAGGATATCATCTGAATCAAGAAATTGTATCAGCTCCCCAGAGGCATAATGTAGCCCTAAATTTCTTGCAGAGGCTGCTCCTTTATTCTCTTGAGATAGGAGTTTTATTCTGTTATCCTGAAAAGATTGTGCTATTTCAAAAGATTTATCTGTTGATCCGTCATTTATTATAATGATTTCAAGATTTTTATAGCTTTGATTCAATACAGAACAAATACACTCTTTGATATATTTTTCCGAATTATATACTGGAATTAGTATAGAAACTTTAGGCATTAAACATTGAATTTAAATTTTTCATATAATATGACCATTCTATATAAAAGTGAATATAAAGCTCTGGAAAATTTGTATTTCCTAATTTCATTCATATGAAAAAGAAATTTATAATCTTCAATCACTTTCTGTGGCAAAATAGTATTTAAATATTCAGACCTTTCTTTACGAATTATATTCAGTGCTTTACGAGAAATCCCTGTATTATCAAAATATGCAATGTCTTGATTTATGTATGTAACAGAACAGTTATGTAAAATGATGGTTTCAAAGAAAAATTTCCAATCTGCTACAACTTTCAGGTTCTCATCATACATACCATATTTGTAAAATAAATCTTTTTTTATAAATGTTGTTTGATGGTTTAGACTACCCCAAAATAAATCATAACATGTGATATGGTTGGAATGTATTCCAAAATCTCGTTTATTTATTAAAGTATTATTTATTTGATTGCCATTAATAAAATCGCTGGTAATGGAACGGTTAAAAACATTTTTAAGTGTATCTTTATTGCAAAGATAATCTCCGGAATTGAGGAAATAGATATATTCTCCTTGTGCGAGCTTGACTCCTTTGTTCATGGCATTATAAATACCATTGTCTTTCTCACTGATACAATGGGTAAAATGTTGAATATGTTTTTTTAATAATTCTTTACTCCCATCTGTGGAATCTCCGTCAATAATTATCCATTCAAAATCTTTAAAAGTTTGGGATATTACACTTTGAATGGTTTTTATTAAGCCACTCTGGTTATTTAAATTAATTGTTATAATTGATAGTTTTTTCATTTTAATGATATTGCTTCAAGACCCATAAAACCTTCTTCATTACCTCTGAGAGCTCTCCCGAATCCCTCTTGGTAACCATCGATATGAAGTTCTGCGCAGTGAGGAGCTCTCATATACCATTCTACCATAGGTCGGTGTATATTGATATCAATGATATAATCTCCACTACTTAAATACTTGGGTAATATTATTTGTTTTTTGATGGTGAACTTCCCTTTGTTGATAGGGGTCAAAATTCCTTTATTATGTCCTTCTGCTAATGCTGCCATTGGAACCTCGTCTTTATTTTTTATGATAACCATAAGGTCAGCCAATAGATTCTCATCTGATTCTCCTGTTACAGTTATATTTAAGGTATTTTTCCCAGATTCTAAAGTAGAAGAACTATTATCTGTATCATTAAATAGAATATTGGTTACTTGGAAGCCGGATTTATGCCATGCGATATTATTGACGATTTTATTTTCTTGTTTGTTAGATGACTGACTCATTTTTAAATAATGATTGATTGTATCATTAATGTCATGACCAATATAATTGATACAACCATTGCTTAATACGATACCTTTATTGCATAAACTTCGTACAGCTGCCATATTATGACTAACAAACAATACAGTACGCCCTTCTCCTTTCGATACATCTTGCATTTTTCCAATAGCCTTTTTTTGGAATTCGGCATCTCCTACAGCCAGTACCTCATCTACCACGAGGATTTCAGGCTCTAAAAATGCTGCAACAGCAAATCCTAAACGTACGGTCATACCGCTTGAGTATCTTTTTACTGGAGTATCAATGTATCTTTCTACACCGGCAAAATCGATAATTTCATCAATTTTACGCTTGATTTCATGGCGAGTCATTCCCATGATGGAACCATTCATGTATATGTTTTCTCTTCCAGTCATTTCGGGATGGAAGCCGGTCCCTACTTCTAGTAAAGAGGCGATTCTTCCTTTTGCACGGATAACTCCTGTAGTAGGGGAGGTAACTCGGGATAGGAGTTTGAGCAAAGTTGATTTACCGGCTCCGTTTTTTCCGATAATACCTACTACATCTCCTTCTTGTACATCGAATGTGATATCTTTTAATGCCCATACGAATTCTGAATTTCCCTTTTTGGAGCGATCATTGGTTTCTCCAATTTTGAGATACGGGTCTTCTTTTCGCAAGATCGTGGTTTTCCACCATCTATTTAAATCGTGTGAGAGGGTTCCTGTTCCTACTAATCCTAAATGATATAATTTCCCTATATGATCGAATTGAATAGCTATATTACTCATGTTTTTATTTACATATTAGACTGTGTCCATAAAATTACGTTCTACTCGGTTGAATATGATAATGGATAGGAAAAGTGTAATTAGTAATACTATGAAACTGTAACCTAATCCTATCCAGTCTAATGAACCGCTTCCCATACAACTGTATTTGAAAGTTTCGAATATCGATGTTAAGGGATTGAATGATATAAGCATACGGTATTTTTCGGGAGCTGCACTGAGGGGATAAATTACGGGGGTTACATACATGAATAATTGAATTCCGAATGTAACTAATTGGGTCAAGTCACGGTATTTGGTTGTCAAGGCTGAAATAATCAGTCCCCATGACATGGCGTGAAGGGCTATCATAAGAATCAAAATCGGGAAAAGAATAATGGTCCAATTTATTGTTAAGTTTACTCCTTGGATGTAATAATACAGGTAAATAACGATGAATAGTATTAATTGGATACCAAACTTGATGAGATTGGAAGTGATACCGGATAAGGGGACTACCAAACGAGGGAAATATACTTTCCCGAAAACACTTGCATTGGCTGTAAACACGTTGGAAGAAACCATAAAGGCGGAATTGAAATAATTCCATAACAGGATACCGGACATATAAAAAAGAGGTTGAGGAATACCATCAGTCGAGATACCTGCCAATCCTCCGAAGACAAACATATACATGATGGTTGTCAGGATGGGTTGTATAAGAAACCAAAGAGGCCCCAAGATCGTTTGTTTGTAAACGGTTATAATATCTCGTTTTACATACATGTAGTATAAGTCCCGATATCGCCAGATGTCTTTCAAATCGACATCCAACAATTTTTTCTTGGGTTTGATTTCTATACTCCAGTTGTCTTTTTCTAATTTATTCGTTGTTTGTATACTCATATTGAACCTTTAATGATATTAAAATAAAATGCGAATGCATAAAATGCTAATAAAGCTGCTCCTAATATTTTTTCATGACTTTGCCAGAAGCGTTTTTTCATAAAAGGATATATCAAAATAACCGGCATGATGAACCAGGATATCTGAGCAAAGCGGTTACTATAAGTGGCACGAATGACTAATACCCAAAAGGCATTGGTAATCAGGAATGTATTATAGAGCCAGTGATAATATTCATCGCGGAAATTACGGCGGAAAATAAAATAATAGCCTACAAATACGCCCATGGTGCTATAGAGCAGGAAGTCCCAACGGAAGGTCATACTCATTTGGACGATTTCTCCTACCATGTTTTCTCCTGTCAGATAACCGGAGAAGCGGTCATCTTCTCCAAAGATTTTCAAAGTTGCCAAATAACTTTGTATGCGCATGCCGGCCGCATACGAGGCTCCTACACAGCCTATCCATGCCAGCAGGTAGAGATAGCTGTTTTTGACAAACCAGGCGATGGCGGCTGCACCTACCATAAGTACACAGGATTTATGAAATCCGATGGCAATGATGCCTAAGAGGATGGCGATGGGGAGATGGTTGATGTAGGTCATTGCCAAAATAAAGACTGACGCGCCCATTCCGTTTCGGATACCGTTTACCCCATAATTCCAAAAGGTAAACATGCTGAATATCACTAACAGGGGAATGTAGTAATAGGATTTGAAAATGCGCTGCATGGCCAGCCACAAACTACCTACATAAATAAAAGCACATAGTAAGAAGAAGCTATGGATATCACTGTATTTGGCAAACCAGGCATGCAGGTTATAAAAAAGAAAATCTGTTCCCCATTCCCAGGTAAAAGGTTCGGAAGAGCGTTGTATATCGTAAAAACCATGGGCATAGTTTATAGTATCACCGAAAGCACCGGAAACAGGGCGTAGTCCCATATAAAAAATAAGGATTGCTGTAAACAGAACTCCCCATACGGCATTCAGACTGACAATGTTTTTATGTAGGGCAATACCTGTATTGCATTGCCAGAAAGCAATCAGTACCAGTATAAGAATACTGTAATGGAAAAAGGGGGTATAATCGGCTATGGGTATAAAGTCTATCATAAAAGGTTACGATTGTGGGTTATGCGGAGTTATTTGTAGCTCTGCGTATTGGATTTGGTGATCACTCCAGCAATTGCTATATAAACGATAAGCTGATGTTTTCAGTTCTGGAGCGCAGAATGTATAATCGATGCGGAATAAATTCCCGGCAGGCTGGTAGGTTCCTTCCCATCCGTTTCCGGCTTCGAGAAAGCAATCGCTCAGTTGAGCGGTCAGTTTCCGGTAGGCATACGATACGGGGGTATCGTTCAGGTCACCGCATACGGTAACGGGGTACGGGCTGGAGGCGATGGCTTCTGCCAATTGCTGGGCCTGACGGTTACGTGCTACCGCATTAAGCTGGTAGGTATGCAGGCGGTTGTTTCCCTGGTAAGCAAACGACATGCCGGTAGTCTGCAAGTGGATGTTGAACAGCCGAATGATGGTTCCATTGCATTGCAGGTCTATCTGTAACACTTTGTTATAGCTGTCGGGAAAGTAATATTCTTTCATACCCGATAACGGGAAACGACTGTATACTGCCAGATTGAGTACTTCGTCTTCGCGGCTGTTGAATACCTGGTAAGGGTATCCGAAAGCTGCTGAAATGCTGTCACGATGCAACAGGTTGTCGTGCGGACGTTCCTGCAGACAGATGACATCGGGATGAAGATTCCGGATAAAAGCGGCACTTGCCTGTAGGGTTTGTTTGCTGAGCTGAAAGCCTTCGGTATTCCAACTGACTATCCGTAAAAGGGCATGATCTTCTGAACTATTTGTATGAAAAGAAACTGTCCAGGATTTTCCGGTAAGGAACAGACTGAGGAGGCAGGAAATGCCAAACAACAGGGTGATGCCTTTTTTTCGGCAGAAAACTGCTATTATAGTTGCCAACAAGCTGAATATAGCTAAAGGGATCACCAGCAAACCCAACGGGGACAGGTAACCTGCGAGTACCGGAGGACACCAGGGCATGAGGGCAGTTGCTATTGTCATACATGTTGTCAGTCCGGCCAGAATATAGCTAAATATTTTCATTGTTTGCTATTAGTAAACTAAGGGCATCCAGTTGTGCACTGGTGAGTTTCATATTTTGCAGCATGGGGGCGTATCGCTCCAGGTGATGCAGGTCGGTTCCTACGTAGGTATACATGCCGGCTGCCAGCAGGGCTTCGGCTGCGTGACGGGCGCCGGGGCTGTAGTAACCGGACAATGACATGAGGTTCAACTGTAAGTTGTATCCGTCAGTACGGTACAAGTTGCGGTAGTCGTCCATCGTCATGTAGGTATATCGTTCGGGATGGGCAATGACCGGAAAATAGTTCTTTCGTACTGTAGCCAAAATGTCCTTCATTCCTACTGGTGGAAGCATGTAGGAGGTTTCCACCAGCAGGTGTCTTTCTCCCAAAGGTAGTACTTCGGAAGGTAGCTTGGAGGTGAACTGAGCATCCATCATGTATTCTCCTGCCTGATGAATCTTAATTGGACCTTTGTAACAGGTGCGGAATTTCTCGAAGCGTTCGGTCAGGTAGGTTTGGGTGTTTCGTTCCATGTCGGACATGACATGGGGGGTAAACCATACGGAGGTAATACCGAGTTCTTCGAGGAACTGAAGCAGCTCCACAGAGGTGGCTTTATCGGGGGAGCCGTCGTCCACTCCCGGAAGAATGTGGGAGTGGATGTCGGTCATTCCTTTCAATATACCTGACTGAACCAGGTTATGCTTTTTCTTAAAACTGAAAAACATGTAATCTCGTTTGTTTATCGGTTATTTTTTCCAGAACTGGTACCATTTGTGCGGCTTGTTTTCGTAGCCGTATCCATAACCGTAACCATATCCGTATCCATAGCCATAACCGTTGTTCTTGGTATGGGCACCGTTCAGGATAACGGACATATTTTTAAGTTGTCCGGTACGGTAAATCTTTTCCAGATCGGGTAGCATACGGCGGTCGAACCGGTCGGCACGAATAACGAAGATGGTCAAATCGGCAATACGGTTAGTAATTGCTGCATCGGCAATGATACCTACCGGTACATTGTCGACGATGATGTAGTCGTATTGCTTGCGGAGGGTGGCAATCATTTCCTCCAAACGTTCACTGAGCAGCAGTTCGGCAGGATTCGGAGCAGAAGGACCTGCCGGAATGATATCCAGATTGTCTACCAGTTCATCGTGCTTGATGATTTCCGCCAATTCAGCTCGTCCCGACAGATAGGAAGTCATTCCCTTGTCGTGATGGTGGATGTGTGAACTAAGGGTTCCTTTACGGATATCCAAGTCAATCAGGATGACCTTTTTTTCGGTCTGAGCGATACTTGCCGCCAGATTGCTGCACACAAAGGTCTTTCCGGCACCTGCTCCGAAAGAGCTGAAGGTAACTACCTGCAGATTCTTGCTCTTTACACGCATGAACTCCATGTTGGTGCGTACGATACGGAATGCTTCGGAAGCGATGTCACGTCCCTGACTGCGTACGATAATTCCTTTTTTACCTTTTGCACTTGGCTCTTTTTTGCTCTTTGATAATGGTATTTCACCTAAGAAGGGTACACTGAGGTTGTCTTCAAGATCCTTACGAGTATGTACTTTGGTATCGAAAAACATAAAGGCGAGCAAAATAACAGCTGGTAATGCGATTCCTTTCATGACACCTCCCATAATGATACTTTTTCCGTTAGGAGTATAAGGCATGTCACTACCTCCTGCCGGGTCGAGTACGCGTACATCTGTTTCAGTTGTTGCCTGGCTGAGTGCGTTCTCTTCACGCTTGTTGAGCAGGTAGAGGTATAACTCCTCTTTGATACGCTGCTGACGTTCGATAGACAGCATCTGACGTTGCTGAGTCGGAATGCTGGCGATGCGGCGTTGTGCTTCGGAGGTACGGTTCCGGGCTTCCTTGAGTTTTGCGTTAATGCTGACAATCAGGTTGTCGATATCGCGGATGATGTTCTGGCGAATAGCGAGCAGCGTATTGTTCAGTTCCTGTACTACCGGGTTCTTGTTGCTACTGTTCTTGATAAGCTTGTCACGCTTCAGCTTGTTGGTGTTGTATTGTACAATCTGTGCTTCGATATTGGCATCGGCTATACCTGTATTGGATGGAATAAGACCGGTGATTTTGGATGGGTCTACTAAGAATTGCTTGATATATTTAGCCATTTCAATCTGAAGTTCCATCTCGGTGGCTTGCGTACCGTATTGTTCTTTGTCGGATACTGATGTGCTTGCCGAAGAGGAAACGTCAATAATCTCGTGCTGACGTTTGTAATTTTCTATTTCGGATTCTACTCCTCCTAATTCTTTCTCAATGATAATCAAACGTTCATTGATGAATTGGGAAGTACTAATGGCTATCTGGTTCTTGTCTTTAATGGTTTCTTCATTATAAACGGTAATCAGCATGTTCAGTACATCTTCAGCACGGACAGTAGAATAGTCGTTGAGGCTGAGGTACAAAATGGAAGCATCGTTTTCGGCCTGACTAATGCTCAGGTTGGAGCCGAAAAGGCTTGCCATGTTATCAATGCTGTTTTTCTCTACATGGATAGTAGTATCGAACCACTTGCTGCCATAATACAGTGTGGGACTGACTACCAGTTTGCCGAGCGGAGTCGGGATGGTATCGTTGAGCTTGGCTGTCAGCGCCTTGTCTGCTACCGGTAATATGTCGCCACCAAAATCTGTCAGGCGTACTTCGTGATCATTAATGGGAGTGACACTGACACGTGCTGTTTGATAATCTTCTGTTTCGGCAAAAGAAACCTTTACGGGGGCCTGTGTGTATAATTCTTTTTCGCGTAGCCCGTCGTCCATTTTGTAGCAGATATTGGCATTCAGACGGCTGACTACTTCACGCATCAGGTTGTGTGACTGGAACTGAAGTATTTCGTTGGATACATTGGTAGTGGCCATGGTCTGAAAGCGTTCAAGT
The DNA here is from genome assembly GCF_037890145.1 of Phocaeicola sp. HCN-6420. NCBI lineage: Bacteria > Pseudomonadati > Bacteroidota > Bacteroidia > Bacteroidales > Bacteroidaceae > Phocaeicola > Phocaeicola sp. HCN-6420. The sequence goes on along the minus strand of NZ_JBBKBJ010000024.1, from coordinate 24,157 downwards.
CCGTTGTAGCTCCGTTGATTGGCATTTTTTATCATGACCGTTGCCGAACGGGAATATTTGAAAGGAGTTTTGGCGTACTGATACCATGCATAGCCTCCGAAGATTGCAACCGACAGGACAAACCAGTACCAGCGGTTGATCAGGTACATTATCATGTCCATAGGGTTGATATTGAAACCGCTTCCGCTGATGTTCTTATCGGGAGAGAGGTCTTTTTGTTCACTCATTTGTATCATAGGTTGAAGGGAATTATTTAACTGCTAATACGACTAAAGAAGTAATAGTGGTGATGAATGACAGAATCATGCTGAAAGTACTGAAGGTACGCTGGGCATTGTCGCGGGTCTTGTTGGCTGACGGTTCTACGTATACGATGTCATTCTGCTGAAGGTAATAGCAGGGAGAATTGAATACATCTCTTGAACGGAGATCGTGGAACAAAATACGCCGCTTGTTTCCGTATTCGCGGATAACGGCTACACGGTCTACACGACCATCGTCGCTAATATCGCCTGCCTTGGCAATGGCTTCCAGTAAGGTAATGCGGTCACCGGTAATATCATAAACTCCCGGACTTCCTACTTCTCCTAATACGGTCACTTTGAAGTTCAGGAAGTTGACCATGACAATAGGATCTTTAATCAGATCTTCATCAATCAAACGTTGCTTAATCAATTCGGTAACTTGTCCGCGAGTACGTCCTTCTACTTTCAGTTTACCCAAAATCGGGAAATCGATTTCTCCGTTTACATCGACCAGGTAACCTTTGTTGGCATTGTCGCCGCCGCTGGTAGGGGTGGAACTGGTGATATTGCCATCCAGACCAACGCTGTAGTTACTGCTACCCGGGATATTGAAGGGTAAGGTCAGTTCCGGATTCTTGCAACTTACGGTAATGCTGAGGCGGTCGTCACGATGGATGACAGCTTCGTATTTTTGGAAAACCGGATATTCCTTGAGCTCCTCCATGTCGCGGAGATAGATTAAGTCTTTTCTTGTTGCACAAGATGAGAAAAGCAAGGTTGTAAATAAAAAGAGTAAAAGGGCTGATTTGTTCATGTCTATTTTTTGATTTTTATAGTTGTTCTATTGTTTTAAGTTCGTTTTCGTTCAGGTGGATGACAGAATCGCACCGTTCCATAACCCTCGGATCGTGGGTGACAAAGATAATGGTTTTTTCCTTTCCTTCGGCTAAAATGTTGTTTATTAACTTTGTAGTGGTATCAACATCAAGGGCAGAAGAGGCTTCGTCGAACAGCCAGATGTTACCCGGACGCAGCAGGGCACGGGCTATGGAGATACGCTGTGCCTGTCCTTCGGAAAGACCATAACCGTGTTCTCCAATGCGGGTATCTACTCCTTCAGGTAAATCGAATACAAAGTCGGCACAGGCAATACGCAGTACTTGCTCCAGTCGGGCTTCGCTACAGTCGGAAGCACCTAAAAGTACATTTTCACGGACGGTACCACTGAGCAGAGTGTTTCCCTGAGGGACATACATGAAGTTGATGCGGGTGGCGGAAGTGTCTGTATATGTTTTTCCATCTGCCCTCACAAGGTTAATCGTTCCTTCATCGGGATGGACTAGTGCGAGCATAAGGCGAATGATGGTAGTTTTGCCAGTACCGGTAGGTCCCGCTACGGCTGTAGAAGTGCCGGGACGGAATTCTGCTGAGAAATCGTGAAGCACGTGCTGTCCGGACTCGTAGCCGAACGAAACATGCTTGAATTCCAAAGTAAGTGGTCCGTCAATATGTTCCGGGGTTTCATCCGGCTCTACATCTTCGAACAATTCCATGAGACGTTCTACCGATGCCCAGCCACGGACTAAGGAGGGCGGAATGGCAATCAAGCCCAGAAAAGGTCCTTGCACCTGTCCTACTAATTGCAGGAAGGCAGTCATGGTACCGAAAGTAATCTCCTGATGCTCCAGACGGTAAATACCCCACAAAAAGGCACATAAATATCCTCCTCCGAAGACAAAACCCATTACACCTTGCGAGAAGGTAGAAAACTTGATCTGTTCCATACCGAGGTTGAACAGTTTTTCCTGTGATTCATGTAACTTTTGCTTACGGTAATCGGTAGCTCCTAACGAGCGGACCAGCACACGTTGTGACAGGTTTTCCTGCATGACCGAACCCATTTCGCTGTTCATGGCTTTTTGTGCTTTACTTAGCTCGCGCACTTTGCGGAAATAGATTTTAGACAAGAGTACCAGTGGAGTAGCTCCCAGTATGAACCACGCCAGGCGCGGTTCGAGTGCCCAAAGGAAGATAAATGCTCCCACCAGCTGCACACAGGTTATCAGTAGGTTAGGTAGAATTCCCATTCCCATGCTAAGCACTTCGGAAGCATCGCTGTTGATACGGGTCAGCAAGTCGCCGGTATGCCATTTTTGTCCGCTCTTCCACGAGCACATCATCAAGGCATCCGACAATGAGTTCTGCATGCGGATACCGATACGCATGTTGATTTTCCCAAAAATCCAAGGAGAAATCAACTTGACCGCCATGCCGAAGAAGAAGAAAAATACCACGATACCAGCGGCCATCCAGACATTACCTTCGCGGGCACCGGTTACAATATCGATGATCCATTTGGAGAGCCAGACATTGAAGAGGGACATCCCTACCCCGAAAATACCTGAGAAAATGGAAAATATGATAAGCCAGTGGTATCCCTGCGTAACCTGAAGAACCCAGCGCATGGCTTTTTTGCCAATGGTATATTGCTGGGAGAGATTCTCACGGGTTAGTTTACTTAGTATTTTTTTCAGTATGGTTTTCATGTGTGGTAAAAAGTTCTTTTATGCGTCTGAGGATAAGTAATGTGGGCCACCAAAAAGTTTCTGCCGGGGCACAAGTGAAGAATAGCTGTATTTTACGGGCTATCTGCCGGGTAGTGTACAGCTTGTTTTTCCATTTACCTTCGGGACGCTGTTTCTTGCGCTCATCGTAAAAACCGAAATTGCCGCTTTCCCAGATTTCTGTCATCAGAGCAGTGGTATCGCAATGTTTTCGGAAAGGGAGATATTCCTCGGACAATCCTAAATGTTCTGCCAGAAAAGAATAAAGCAGGCAAGACCATTGCCAGACACCAAAGCTGTGGCATAGATGTTCCAGTTCTGTGCGGTTGGTTTCCTGGGCCAGTCCTTTGAGTAGGATGGCCGCATCGCATAACTGGCGCAAGCCGATTCCTTCGTTGAGCAAGTGTTTCAGTATATGGGTGGAAACCAGCAAATGGTGAGCTTCCGGTGTGGGGACACTGATGTGTATGCCATTGTATTCAGGCTGGATGCTTGGTTGTGCCGTACAGAAAATCTGTTGCTCCCATTTTCGTAATGTCTTCTGAATAAAAGGGCTGTGCAGTTCTATCAGCTCGGGATGCAGTTCGATAACAACCTGCCCAATACAACAGGCGGCGTCATCGCTTGCTCCGTATCTGACACTGACTCCGGATGCTTCCAGTTTCCTGGCTGCCTGTCGTACGGCTTCGGCACTGCCGAAATACAGGTCGATGTCGCCGCAGATACGATGCAGTGGTTGAGGATAATAGCAACTCAGGGCCAGTCCTTTGATTAATTCAAAAGAGATGGAAGGCTCGGATGCAAAAAAACGATTGAGCGAACAAAGTACTTGAATATGTTGTTTGTTGATGCGTTCCCACTGATCAATGTCCAACGTCCATCGTAAAATGAGCGTATGTGGTGGATACAACGGACGAGGAAGCAACAACATACCATCGTATACGATACCTTGTACTGCCTGCCTGCGGCTGTGAATATATAATGCCTGCCATTCTTCGGGTGATAGTGGAAAATACTTCTCTGCATCTTCCTTGACTCCCCAAAGTCCTTGGCGGATCAGGAAAAACAGCGCATCTTTTATGCGGTCACTACTGTTCATGCCAGCAGTCCGGTTCTTTGCCACTGCATGCACATTTCGTGTACATCGGAAGCAGCCGTTTCACGGTCGACATCGTATTCTTCACAGAGTAAATCAACCAGATAATCTTCATCGAATTCTTTACCTTCTGCTTGTTGCCACAACCATGCGGCAGTCTCATTCAGAGTCAGAATCTGCGTCATGTCCATGGTTTCGCTGAAAGGATTTACTATCATATATTCTCCGGCAACTTCGCGGAGAGTGAGGTTTTCGTTGAGTTTCATAAATTAATTGTTAGTTGTTATTGATTTTTTTATTTTCCAAAGCACACGGAGGAGATAGCTTCTCCAGGGGTGCATATAACACCATAATAGCCCGACAAGCCTCATCAAGGGGCTTTCGGGCGAGAAGCTGTGCCGGCCGCGGTAATAGCGGGTGACTACAGCAATAATCCGGGAGTAGTCTGTATGTTCGAACTGGTTGGTATTGCCGTCGCCGAGTAAGGTGATGCGTCCACTTTTTGTTATTTGTCGGATACGGTGTAATACGATGCCCGATTCATCGGTTTGTGCTACGACTACTGTTCCTTTGCGGATGTGTTTTCCATCGGGGGGAGCGAGCAAGACATCATCGTTGTGGCGGAGGAAGGGAAGCATGCTACTTCCTCGCACGCGGATACGGACTGATTTCCCTTGACGGAGTATTTCCTGTACGCCGGCAAAAAACAGATCGTTGCGGACAAATACTTCTTTTTTCTGTTCCATCTGTCTTACCAGTTCAGACCAGACGGCTGGATCATGCCCTGCTGTAACAGTTGCATGATAAAATCAGAGGCATCTGCTGCGGCTGTTTCTCGGTCAACCTCGTATTCGTCGAGTATCATGTCGACCAACTGGTTAAAATCAGCTGCTTCTTCGATATGCTCCCAGATAAAGGCAGCTGTATCGGTGAGGCTGATCATGCCGTTGAAATCGTGTGCGGTTTCGTCAGCCGGAACCAGTACGGTTTCATCGGCAATGGTGCGTGATATAAAGGATTTAATTTTTTTCATACATGGTTCATTATAAGTTTCTGGTACAGGGTGTCGACGGCCTCACGACTGATGTTGCACGCATAAGTAAGGCAGGGCAAGGTGGACACAAGAGATTCGGTGAAAGTCATTGCCGCATCCGTAAACTCACGGTTCCAGTAGTTTACCGTCAGTTGTTCCAGTACACGCCTGAATGTAAGGACTTTCTTTTCTATTATTAAATGATTGTCGGGTGCCTGTTGTAACAGGACGATAGCCTGTACTTCCCGACGTTCGTTGTGGCAGATGCCACTTGTACCACAGATGGGCCAGCCGTTGGCATAGAATGTATCGCCTTCATGGCTCAGCAAGCATTTGTCGCCGTTCAATACCTTTGCCTTTTCAGGCAGGTATTGGCACCACAGGTTAGTATGTGTGGTCTTCCCTATTCCACTGGGACCGCTGAACAAGATTGCTTTCCCCTCGAAGTCGAGGTAGGAACAGTGAAAGACAAAGGAATTTCGTAAAACAAGGTGCTTTTCGAGTGCCAGCAGGGAATGGAAGATGGTGTCGGCACTCAGCAGGTGCATGTAGGCCGGATTGAAATAAATTTCCGTATGGCATGCATCCGTTTCTTCCAGATACGCATAGGGCGTTTGTCCGTCCGGAAAAACCAATAACCGGGATTCCAGTCCCGACGGTTGCCGGAATACAAGGATATCCGGCTTACGAAAAACAGGTTGAATAGTGGGTAGCTGTGGATTCCGGTCCGTGTGGAAGGTATAATAGAGGTCCGCTTTTTCGAAGGTAGATTCGAAAAGCAACGTGTTTGCCGGAAGATATTCTCTTTCGAAACCTTCCAGCTGGATATGTAGAGGCCCTATGGTCAGTCTGATCATGATGTTATAAGTTAGCGTTGAACTTCCTGCTCAATGAGGCGGCGTTTAGCCTGGCCGATGGCGCAGAGATAAGTGGTATCTCCGCAATATTTTTTCTCGTTGGTTGCGTTGGCGTAGCATACGTTGCACAGCTTGCTCAGTTTGCAGCCGCTGCATTCCGTATGGGTGGGTAAAGCTGTACATTGCTCTACCACCTGCTGCCAGGCTTCAGCTACCGAGTGGGTAGCAAGAGATACGGATGGAGTAGCCATATCCACACAGGGTGACAACATGCCTTGCCAGTTGATCCAGCAGGAGCTTTTTCCGGCGCGGCAACTCAACGTCACGCCGTTGGGAACGGCAGATTCCATATCGGTGAGCTCTGCGTTCATACCTTTAATGTGTTCGTGATAATTGGCTTTGTATTTGTATTTGAGGTGTTCGATTTCGAGAGCGGCCACTTCTTCCGGAGTTAATCTGATTTCCGGAATCGAAAGCTGCGATGTACATGTCGGACTACAGAACAAAGATGTGTAGCAATTGATGGATGCCGGCATATCCAGTTCTTCCGCCATGCGGATGACCGTTTCGTAATCCTGTCGGTTTTTGCGGATGATGGTCAGGTTCAGTTTGGTATCGATGTGATACTTTTTCAGTAACCGAAGTCCCTGTATACAACGGTCGTACCCGTTTGAAGTATGGCATAAATCCTTGTAAGTTTCGTTGCATCCTCCATAGAGGCTGACATTGAGGCGGCGCGGTTTAACCTTGCTGAACAATTCCGCTACCTCTTCGGTAATAAGTGTCGCATTGGTGTTGATGGTAAGAATGAATCCCATTTCACGAAGGGCCAGATAAAGCTCGCTAAATTGAGGATACAACAAAGGCTCTCCTCCAGTAAGCAGGATGAACAGCGTACCCATGGCTTTCAGTTCTTCTGCTGTTTTTAGCCATTCATCCATACTCCGTACATTTCCATGCATCGCCAGTTCGCGTGCATTCATACGGACATAACACATGTCACAACTCAGGTTACAGAGTGGAGTCAGTTCGAAAGAAGCTGATATAGGGATTCTGAGTTGCGTTGCTTTATCTACCAAGCGTTTTTCTACCGGGTTTGCATCGTGTAGTTGGTCCATCTTTTAAAAAAGATAAGATTGTATCATGAAGGGTACAATCTTATCTCTATACGGTTTATTGATTTTGTTGATTATGATTTAGCCATTTCCCATGAGTTTCGGTCGAGATTTTCTGTACAATGTATATCATTATTATGTTTTCCTCTCCATATAATTACTTTTATATTATCAAACTCAGGTGTTCTGGTATCGTCCATATATCCATCAATGAAAGAGCTTGTGGTTGGGGCTTCATGCTTTTCCCCACATGCATGATAGGTTCCTAGATAATTCCTATAGTTAGGCTCTAGATTTCCCCACCTGTCAGTTTTAGGAGTTCCTGTAAAAACTTCGTAGGGGTATCTGTGTAAGTGAAGATCTCCTGCATTACATTCAAACAAATAATTACCATATTCTGTATCTCCACAAGCTGCAATATAGTTTTGTGGTACAAATGTTTCACTTTCCAAGACAGGCTTGATATATGCTCTTTTGTTTCCCATTGTATTATCAACACTGGAGCTTCGGTAGATCATGAGTGCGTTATTGATGATTTTGTACATATTTCCCCTCATTGCACATTGTGTGGAAATGTCCATGTAGGTGAAGGAACATGGATTGGTGCCGGATCAACAATTATTCCTGGAGTAAAGATTGGGAAATGGAGCATAGTAGGTGCCGGTTCGGTTGTCGTCAGGGATATTCCCGACGGTGTACTCGCCTTAGGTAACCGGTGTGAAGTAATAAAGAAATTGCAATGAAAAAGAAAGTCTTACGAATAGCGACGGTACCGATGTCGCTGAACTTGTTGCTACAAGGACAGTTGCGCATGCTGAATGAGGACTATGAAATGGTCGCTGTTTCTTCTCCCGGAAAAGATCTGGAAGAAGTGAAAGCAAGAGAAGGGGTGCGGACGGTAGGAATACGGATGGAGAGGCGTATCTCCCCTATTCAGGATTTGAAATCGCTCTTTGCACTGATAAAACTGATGCGGAAGGAAAAACCGTGGATGGTGCATACGATGACTCCGAAAGCGGGTTTGCTGGGGATGCTGGCAGCGCGGATATGTGGAGTGCCGGTCAGATTCCACTTGTTTACGGGGCTGGTTTTCCCTACTTCGACGGGGCTGAAGCGGAAGCTGTTGATGGCTACGGATAAACTGACGTGTGCTTGTGCTACATTCATTAATCCGGAAGGCGAAGGGGTAAAAAGGGATCTGGAACGTTTCGGCATTACGCACAAGGAATTGCATATAGTGGGAAACGGAAATATTAACGGAATTGATTTGGCGTATTTCGACCGGACGGAAGAGGTCATGAAAAAGGCTGAAAGCATTCGGGAGAAAGATTGTATAACCTTCTGTTTTGTGGGACGAATTGTCGGTGATAAAGGCATGAATGAACTGGCGGAGGCATTTGCAAGGCTGGAAAAAGAGTTTTCGTCATGCAGGTTGTTACTGGTGGGGGATTTCGAAGAGAAGCTGGACCCAGTCTTGCCGAAAACCAAACGGATGTTTTTAGAGGACAGCAGAGTGACGTTTGTCGGATGGCAGCAGGATATCCGGCCTTATCTGGCTGCTTCGGATGTGTTTGTCTTTCCTAGTTACCGGGAGGGCTTTCCGAATGTTGTTCTTCAGGCAGGAGCAATGAACTTGCCTAGTATCGTAACTGATATCAATGGAAGCAGTGAGATTATTCGTGACGGTGTGAATGGTGTGATTATTCCTCCCCGCAATACGGAGGTTTTATGGAGAGCAATGAGGAATATGCTTACGGACGAAGCGGCGAGGCAGAAAATGGCTGCTAATGCGCGGAATTTGATTGGCAGCAGGTATGACAGGATGTTCCTGTGGCAGGAGCTTAGAAAGACATATAAGAGTCTGGAATAATACTTTGCTGCAAACAACGGTTGGAAATATGAAAAAGCTTCCGGAAACCGATCAAAAGGTTTCCGGAAGCTTTTTTGTTGTTCCACTGAAAGGAGCTAATTATTTCTTGTAGTTCTTCAGACCAGTCTGGAGGAAGTCTACGTACTTGGCGATGTCTTCATCGTACGAATATGACTTGTTCAGAGGCATACCTTCGTTGTCGAGCAATACGTAGAACGGCTGTGCATTGGCTCCAAATTTAGAGCGTTGTAGATAGCTCCATTTGTCTCCTATCGTGCGCAAGGTGCGTTCTGTTCCATTTTCTGTAACCTTTATCGGTTCCGGAAGTTTGGTCTTTTCGTCGACGTACAATGTAATAAGTACATAATCGTCGTTCAGCAACTGACTTACTTTCGGATCGGTCCATACGGCAAGTTCCATCTTACGGCAATTTACGCAACCATATCCGGTAAAGTCGATCATGACTGGTTTATTGTTCTGACGAGCATATTCCATACCCGCATCAAAGTCGGTGAATTTAGCATGTACTTCGTTCTTATATAAATTGAAGTCCTGAGTCTGCATGGGAGGTGCGAAAGCACTGACAGCTTTCAAAGGTGCTCCCCAAAGTCCTGGAATCATATATACGGCAAAAGCCAGTGAGATCAGTGCCAGGAAGAAACGTCCCACCCCTACTTTATTGTTATCATCATCGTGCGGGAACTTGATTTTGCCCAGCAGATACATACCTAATAAAGCAAAGATTACAATCCAGAGTGCCAGGAACGTTTCACGGTCGAGCAATCTCCAACCGTATGCCAGGTCGGCAACCGACAAGAATTTCAAAGCGAATGCCAGTTCCAGGAATCCCAGTACTACTTTGATGACGTTCATCCAGCCTCCAGATTTAGGCATAGACTTCAGCCATGACGGGAACATTGCAAAGAGGGTGAACGGTAAAGCCAGTGCGATAGCGAAGCCCAACATACCGATAGCCGGAGCAACTACGCTACCTGTAGTAGAAACTTCTACCAACAAGAAGCCGATGATAGGACCAGTACAAGAGAAAGATACCAACGACAAGGTAAATGCCATAAGGAAGATGCTAAGCAAACCTGTTGTTGCTTCTGCCTTGCTGTCGACGGCATTGCTCCACTTAGACGGTAAGGTAATTTCGAATGCGCCGAAGAAAGAAGCAGCGAAAACAACCAGCATCAGGAAGAACAAGATGTTGAAGATGGCATTGGTAGACAATGCATTAAGTGCGCTCGCTCCAAAAATCAATGTAATGGCAAGTCCCAGTGCTACGTAGATAACTACGATAGAGGCACCATAAGTCCATGCATCGCGAATACCTTTTTTCTTATCCTTTGTACGTTTCAGGAAGAAGCTGACAGTCATCGGGATAATAGGCCATACACAAGGAGTAAACAAGGCGAGAAGACCTCCTACCAGTCCGGTAAAGAAAATGTAAATCCAGGAATGTGATTCCTGCTCTTCATTACTTCCATAGCTGGAAAGTTCTTTGATAACCGGTTTCCAGTAATCTGTAGCGTCCTGCAAAGTTTGCGGAGCAGCTACTGTGGCAGAATCGGCTGTCTCGACTGGCTGGTCGGTTGCAGTCTCTTCCGCTGCTTTTGCATCGGCAGATGTTGTCGAAGCGGCTCCGGCAGCAGTTCCTTTATATGAAAAATCTACGCTGGTAGGCGGCAAGCAGTTTTGGTCGTTGCATGCGCCATATTCCAGATAACCAGTCACCAGATAATTACCTCCAGTCAGTTTGACCTTCTGCGAGAACTTAGCTGTACCTTCGAAGAATTTCACTTCCATATCGAAGATAGGGTCCATTTGTTTGATTTCTTTTCCTACCGGAGTAAGTTTACCAACTAATTCAGCACCTTCTATCTTGTCGATGTTGAAAGTTGCGGAAGTAGGACCGCCTTCTTGCAGGTCGGTAGAATAAACATGCCAGCCCTGGTCCATTGTACCAGTAAAAATAATTTCTGCTTCATTGGCCGAAAGATTTTTCCATTCGGTCTTGAATCGTACCGGATCTTGCATCTGGGCGAACATGGGCAAACAGATTAACGCCATGAGCAGCCAACTGAGCGTGATTCTTCTTTTCATCGTTTCTTTTCGATTTTTTTGATTGTAAAATATGAAATTTGTTTTTGTTATTCAGTAACTTCGATACCTTTCAGTGTCGCAGAACTCGATTCGGTGATACGTACGCGTACAAAATCGCCGATGCGGTGTGTACCCCGGTCGAATACCACTACCTTATTTTGTTCAGTTCGTCCGAACAGTTGTTCTTTCGAACGCTTGGACACCCCTTCTACCAGTACTTCGAAGGTTTTGCCTACATCGCGGGCATTGCTTTCGGCCGACAACTGATTCTGTAGCTCTATCATTTCATTCAGACGGCGTATCTTGACTTCTTCGGGTACGTCGTCGGGCAAATGTTTGGAGGCATATGTTCCCGGACGCTCAGAGTACTTAAACATAAAAGCAGAGTCGTATGCACATTCACGCATCAGTGAGAGGCTCATCTGATGATCTTCTTCTGTTTCAGAATGAAAACCGGAGAAAATATCCGTACTCAGTCCACAGTCGGGTATGATACGGCGGATTGCCTCTACCCTTTCCAGATACCATTCGCGCGTATATTTACGGTTCATCAGTTTCAGAATACGTGAACTTCCGCTCTGTACCGGCAAATGTATGTGCTTGCATACGTTAGGTACATCGGCTATGACGTGCAGTGTTTCGTCGCTCATATCTTTGGGATGTGAAGTAGTAAAGCGTACACGCATTTCGGGTACAGCCTCGGCAACGATACGTAGCAGCATCGGGAATGTTACCACCTCTCCTTCCCGTTCGAAACGGTACGAGTTTACATTCTGACCCAACAGAGTCACTTCCTTATAACCCTTGCGTTGCAAATCGTGCACTTCGTTCAAGATACTTTCCACATCACGGCTTCGTTCACGTCCGCGAGTGTAAGGCACGATACAGTAATGGCAGAAATTGTTACATCCGCGCATGATAGATACAAAGCCGGAAATGTGATTTCCACAGATTCGTGACGGGATGACATCGCGATAAGTCTCTGTTGTTGACAGTTCTACGTTGATAGCCTTCTCTCCTGCTTCGACGGCACCAATCAAGTCGGGCAAGGTCAGGTAAGCATCCGGTCCCGCTACCAGATCGACATGATGGTTTTCGATCAGGTCGTTTTTTACGCGTTCAGCCATACACCCCAATACACCTACGATAAGATGCTTGCGTTTTTTCTTCAGCGAGTGGAAAAATTCCAGACGGTTCAGGATTTTCTGTTCTGCGTTGTCACGGATAGAACAAGTGTTCATAAATACAGCATCAGCTTCGTCCAGGCTCTCGCATGGCGCATATCCTGCCATCTGCATGATAGATGCGATGACTTCGCTGTCTGCCACATTCATCTGACAACCGTAAGTTTCAATAAACAGTTTTTTGGTTTCCAGTTCGGTTGCGGATTTAAAGTCCGCTCCCGTAGCTTCTTTTGTCATAATGGTATGTTATTATTTAATAAATTCATTTGCAAAGATATGAGTTTCTTCCCTAAAATCCATGAATGTGTTATATTTATTAGTATCTTTGGGCAAATCCTTAACATTTTGGTAGACTATGGACGACGTGGTAAGCATACTTGTTGTAGTAGCGGCTATTGCCTTGGCCGCCTGTCAGAATTATGCCAAGAAGAAAAAGACGAAAAATACTGTTTCCCGCAGGAAAACGGCAAAGCCGATTCCAGTTGTCGGGAAGAAGGAAGAAATAGTACCGGATAAAAGTAGTGACTCCGTAGCCCAATATGTTGATAACAAGAAAAATAGAAAGGTTAAAGGAGAAAGTAAAAAGAGGCGGGAAGTAGCTGTCGAGGCGCAGAAAAAGCCATCTCCTCGTATTGCTCAGCCGGCAGTGTCGGAAAAAAATATCCGTTTGAGTACACCGGAAGAAGCGCGGCGTGCATTCATTTATTCTGAAATCTTTAACCGTAAATATTAACCGGAAACAATGTAAGTTTAATACTAACAATTATAAAAACACCTAATACCATGAATTATAACTTTATGACCGCAGCCGAAGCTGCCAGCCTGATAAAAGATGGAGAGATTATCGCCCTGAGCGGGTTTACACCAGCAGGAAGTCCGAAAGCCGTAACGGCAGAGCTTGCCAGGCAGGCGGAAGAGAAACACGCCAGGGGAGAACACTTTCAGATTGGGATTATTACTGGAGCTTCTACCGGAGATTCTTGCGACGGAGTGCTCACTCGTGCTCATGCTATTCACTTCCGTGCTCCATATACCACGAATACTGACTTCCGCAAAGCAGTCAATACCGGTGAAATCAATTATACGGATATACATCTTTCTCAGGTTGCCCAGCGTTTGCGTTCCGGTTTTTTAGGTCATGTAACTACAGCTATCATCGAAGCCTGTGAAATTACAGAAGACGGACGGATCTATCTGACTGCAGGTGTGGGAATTACTCCGACAATTGCTCGTCTTGCCGACCGGGTGATAGTAGAGCTTAATGCTGCGCACAGCAAAAGCCTGATAGGTGTGCACGATTTGTATGAAATGGAACGCCCTCCTTATCGTCGTCCGATTCCTATTGTACGTCCAAGCGACCGTATCGGATTGCCTTATATTCAGGTAAGTCCGGAAAAGATAGTAGGAGTGGTAGAAGTGAATCTGCCTGATGAAGCGAGAGGATTCCATGAACCGGATCCTATTACGGATAAAATTGGTCAGAATGTAGCTGACTTCCTTGCGGCAGATATGCGCCGAGGAATTATTCCGTCTACTTTCCTTCCGTTGCAGTCGGGAGTGGGGAATATTGCTAATGCTGTACTCAGTGCATTGGGCAAGGATCCCAGTATTCCACCGTTCGAAATGTATACGGAGGTTATTCAGAACTCAGTCATCAAATTGATTAAAGAGGGTAGAATCAAGTTTGGAAGTACTTGTTCACTCAGTGTTACAAACGACTGTCTGCAAGATATTTATGATAATATGGATTTCTTCCGCCACAAGCTTGTACTTCGTCCGTCGGAAATATCTAACTGTCCGGAAGTTGTTCGTCGTATCGGTGTTATTTCAATGAATACAGCCATCGAAGCTGATATTTACGGAAATGTAAACTCAACTCATATCTGCGGTACGAAGATGATGAATGGCATCGGTGGTTCGGGCGACTTTACCCGCAGTGCTTATATCTCTATCTTCTCTTGTCCGTCGACAGCAAAAGGAGGATGTATCAGTTCAATCGTGCCGATGGTTTCTCACCTCGATCATAGTGAACACTCTGTAAATGTGATTATCACCGAACAGGGTATTGCTGATTTACGTGGAAAGAGTCCGATGGAACGTGCACAGGCTGTAATCGAAAACTGTGCACATCCGGACTACAAACAACTGTTGTGGGATTATCTGAAGATTTCTACTAAGGGACAGACTTGCCACAGTTTGTCGGCAGCGTTGGGTATGCATCAGGTTTTCATCAAACAGGGTGATATGCGTCTGACTAACTGGGCTGACTTCGAAAAGTAACTTTTTAATTTATCTGATATCGATTCCCCTCTGGGTTCCGTTATTGGTTCTGCTTTACAGAAAAACGGAAAGCTCAGAGGGGAATTTTCTTTTTGGGTATAGTTGCTGTTAGGAAAAACTCTTTTGATAAGCTTGTTGAAAAGTGTATTTGTATATAAACAGGGGTGTGAAATAAGTGTGAATATCTCTGTTAAAATCCTTGTTCTATATGGGGATGTGATAGATATATATTTCTGATAAATAGAATTTTAGTTATTGTTTCAACAGGTGTTAACAACCTGTTGGTAATAGTTGATTATTCCGTTAAAAACCTGATAAGTATTAGTGTGAAAAGATGCAGTATAATTAGTTGTTGAGTAATGGGGAAAAAGCGGCAGGAATGTCAACTAGGGAAGGAGTATGAGTTAATAGGCTGCAAGATAACGGATTGGTCGGATATTTGTTAGCGGAAAAATCGGTTTTATTCCCGAAGTCTTACTATCTTTGCACGGTATTGTGGGAAATAGTAAAAATCAAATATATAACATCACTATGGAATATAATTTCAGAGAGATCGAGAAAAAATGGCAGCAGAAGTGGGTAGACAACAAAACCTACAAGGTTGTCGAAGACGAATCGAAAAAGAAGTTCTATGTACTGAACATGTTCCCTTATCCGTCGGGAGCAGGACTTCATGTTGGTCACCCGCTGGGCTACATTGCCAGCGATATTTATGCTCGTTACAAACGCTTGCAGGGCTATAATGTATTGAATCCGATGGGATACGATGCTTATGGTTTGCCTGCTGAACAATATGCTATTCAGACCGGTCAGCATCCGGCTATCACTACCGTAAACAATATTAACCGTTACCGTCAGCAGTTGGATAAAATCGGTTTTTCATTCGACTGGGACCGTGAAGTTCGTACTTGTGAGCCGGGTTATTATCACTGGACTCAATGGGCTTTCCAGAAAATGTTCAACAGCTATTATTGCAATACTTGTGGAAAAGCTGAACCTATCAGTGAACTGATCAAGCATTTCGAGGAGAAAGGAACAGAAGGACTGGATGTAGCTTGTAGTGAGGAACTGAGCTTTACAGCAGAAGAATGGAAAGCAAAGAGCGAAAAGGAACAGCAGGAAGTGCTGATGAACTACCGTATCGCTTATTTGGGTGAAACTATGGTTAACTGGTGTCCGCAACTGGGTACTGTACTTGCTAACGATGAAGTAGTGGACGGCGTATCTGAACGTGGTGGTTATCCGGTGGTGCAGAAGAAGATGCGTCAGTGGTGTCTGCGTGTGTCAGCATATGCTCAGCGCTTGCTCGACGGACTGGAAACTGTAGATTGGACTGATTCTCTGAAAGAAACACAGCGTAACTGGATTGGTCGTTCGGAAGGTGCAGAGGTACGTTTCAAGGTAAAAGACAGCGATTTGGAATTTACCATCTTTACGACTCGTGCCGATACTATGTTTGGTGTAACATTCATGGTTCTGGCTCCTGAAAGTGAGCTTGTTCCGCTGCTGACAACCGAAGGCCAGAAAGCAGAAGTGGAAGCTTATCTGGACCGTACTAAGAAGCGTACCGAACGTGAACGTATCGCCGATCGCCGTGTTACCGGTGTATTCAGTGGTTCGTATGCAGTGAATCCGTTTACTGGTGAATCTGTTCCAGTATGGATCAGCGACTATGTATTGGCTGGATATGGTACAGGAGCCATTATGGCTGTTCCGGCTCACGATAGTCGTGACTATGCTTTTGCAAAACACTTCAACTTGCCTATCGTTCCATTGGTAGAAGGTTGTGATGTGTCGGAAGAAAGCTTCGATGCTAAAGAAGGTATCGTATGTAATTCTCCGAAAGCAGGAGCTACTCCGTATTGCGACTTGAACCTGAACGGATTGACTATCAAAGAAGCTATTGCCACAACCAAAAAATATGTGAAGGAGCATCAGTTGGGTCGTGTGAAAGTGAACTATCGTTTGCGTGATGCGATTTTCTCCCGCCAGCGTTACTGGGGTGAACCGTTCCCGGTTTATTACAAAGACGGTGTGCCTTACATGATAGACGAAAGCAAGTTGCCGCTGGAACTTCCTGAAGTAGACAAATTCCTGCCTACCGAAACAGGTGAGCCTCCATTGGGACATGCTACCAAGTGGGCGTGGGATGTAACCAAAGGTGAAGTGGTAGAGAATACAAAAATAGACAACGTAACTGTTTTCCCGCTGGAACTGAATACTATGCCGGGATTTGCAGGTTCATCGGCTTACTATTTGCGTTATATGGATCCGCACAATGATCAGGCATTGGTTTCTGAAAAAGCCGATCGTTACTGGCAGAATGTGGACTTGTACGTAGGTGGTACGGAACATGCTACCGGACACTTGATTTATTCTCGCTTCTGGAACAAGTTCCTGTTCGACCTGGGTGTGAGCATCAAGGAAGAGCCTTTCCAGAAACTTGTCAATCAGGGTATGATTCAAGGCCGAAGCAACTTTGTTTACCGTATCAAGGATACTAACACATTCGTTTCATTGGGCTTGAAAGATCAGTACGATGTGACTCCGCTTCATGTAGATGTTAATATCGTTTCAAATGATGTATTGGATGTAGAAGCTTTCAAAAACTGGCGTCCGGAATACAACAATGCCGAATTTATTTTGGAAGACGGCAAGTATATCTGTGGATGGGCTGTAGAAAAGATGAGTAAATCGATGTATAACGTAGTGAATCCGGATATGATTGTAGAGAAATACGGAGCTGATACACTGCGTATGTACGAAATGTTCCTCGGACCGGTAGAGCAGTCTAAACCATGGGATACAAATGGTATCGATGGTGTTCACCGTTTCTTGAAGAAACTCTGGAACTTGTTCTACGACCGTCAGGGCAATTTCATGCCGGCAGAAGGAGAACCTACCAAGGAAGAGCTGAAAGCAATTCATAAGCTGATCAAGAAGGTGACTGGTGATATTGAAACCTTCTCTTACAATACGTCTATCAGTGCCTTTATGATTTGTGTAAACGAACTGACTTCGTTGAAATGCCGTAACAAGGCTGTGATGAGTGATCTGGTAGTGCTGATTGCTCCGTTTGCTCCACATCTGGCAGAAGAATTGTGGGAAGCTTTGGGCAATACAACTTCGGTTTGTGATGCACAGTGGCCGGTATTCAATGAAGAGTATCTGAAAGAAGATAGTGTGAAATATACGATTTCTTTCAACGGAAAAGCTCGCTTTACAATGGAATTCCCTGCCGATGCAGACAATGAAACGATTCAGGCAGCCGTAATGAGCGATGAACAGTCGCAGAAGTGGATTGAAGGCAAAACTCCGAAGAAGGTTATTATCGTGCCGAAGAAGATTGTAAACATCGTACTTTAATCGCAGACATATGGAAGCGATTCTGAAGAAAAAAATAGGCAGGGAGTCGAAAGACTACCTTGCCATTACTTTCGGACTGGTATGTTATGCGCTGGGATGGGTAGCTTTTCTGTTGCCTTACCAGATAACAACCGGAGGGGTGAGTGGTATTGCCGCTATTATTTATTATGCTACAGGTATTGAAATTCAGGTTTCTTACTTTGTGATTAACGCTGTTTTTCTGGGATTTGCCTTGAAAATTCTGGGACCTAAGTTCAGTGTGAAGACCATCTATGCCATCTTTATGCTGACTTTCTTGCTTTGGTGGTTTCAGGTTTTGTTCAGAAACAGTGCCGGAAATCTTCCTCAGCTTCTTGGACCGGGGCAGGAGTTCATGGCTTGTGTTATCGGTGCCGGACTGCTGGGTTTCGGAATCGGTATCGTATTCTGCAACAATGGTAGTACGGGAGGAACTGATATCATTGCATGGATTATCAACAAGTACAAGGATGTTACCTTGGGACGTATGATGATGTACTGTGATATCGTAATCATTTCATCGTGTTATTTCATTTTCCACGACTGGAAGCGCGTTTTGTTCGGTTTCTGTGTATTGTTTATCATGAGTATCGTGATAGACTATGTAATCAACAGTTCCCGTCAGTCGGTCCAGTTCCTGATATTCTCGCGGAAATATGAACAGATAGCAGAAGGCATTTCTACCAAGATAGACCGTGGTGTGACATTGCTCGACGGTCAGGGCTGGTATAGCAAGCAAGACATCAAGGTTATTGTTGTACTGGCGAAGAAAGTGGAATCACTCGATATTTTCCGTCTGGTGAAAGATATTGATCCGGATGCTTTCGTTTCCCAAAGTAATGTAGTGGGAGTGTATGGCGAAGGATTTGACAAGCTGAAAGTAAAATAAGTTCGGCTGTCATTTGTTGGATGTAAACAAACTCCCCGGGAGTTTGATGAAATAAGTAAGTTTTTCTGGTTAATATAATTTGTATTATCGGAAAAACTTATTTTATTTTGTAGAGTGAAGAGTTTGTGCTTGAAACGCATTTTAGTTCGACTATGGGGGATATCTTTTCGGCTTGTTGGTCGGAGAGCGGATTTTAGTGTAACATCGAGCAGGAAGAAAAGTTTAATTGATTGATTCTTAAATCTGTAACTTGAAAAGATATGTGGAAAATCATCCTGATGGCATTATTAACGGGCTTCTTTTCTTTAGGTAATACTACATTAGCCGATAGTTTGACGCTTCATTCCGGCTGGCAGTTTTCGAAGTATGGAAGCAATGAATGGTTGCCTGCTGTTGTGCCGGGTACGGTTCATCAGGATTTGATTGCTCAGGGAAAATTACCGGATCCTTTTTACGGGATGAATGAAGACGAGATACAATGGGTGGAAGATGAAGACTGGTTGTATCGGACTTCTTTTATGCTTACCGAAGAACAGTTGGCTCACCAAGAAATATTTTTAGTGTTTGAAGGGCTTGATACATATGCCGATGTTTCGCTGAACGGGGCATGTATACTGAAGGCAGACAATATGTTTGTTGGTTATCGGGTTCCAGTGAAGCATTTTTTGAGAAAAGGAGAGAACAAGTTGCTTGTCAGCTTCCGGTCACCGCTTCGTGAAGCGATGCCTCAGTGGGAAACAAACGGTTTTATTTATCCTGCTGCCAATGATCATCGTGCCGAACGGGTAAGTATTTTCACACGCAAGGCTCCTTATTCGTATGGATGGGACTGGGGAATTCGGATGGTGACTTGTGGTATCTGGCGGCCCGTTCGTCTGGAATTTGCCGGTCAGGCGGTAATAGAAGACTATTTTGTTTGTCAAGAGTCGGTCACTTCCAGTCGGGCAGAAGTAGACAATCGTCTGGAAATAAACAATCTCAGCAACCAGATACAGGAGGCACAAGTAAAGATTACCTGCACGTACGGACAGGAAAGAAGCCGGATGATAGAGCAGGCTGTCAGCTTGCAGCCGGGAGTAAATACGGTATCGCTTCCTCTGAACATTGAATCTCCACATTTATGGATGCCGAATGGATGGGGAGAGGCTGCTTTATATGATTTTCATGCTTCTGTAACCATTGATGGAAAGACAGTTGCCTGCAAGCAACATCAGATAGGACTTCGTTCGATACGTGTCGTACAAGAGAAGGATAGTCTGGGTATGAGTTTCTATTTTGAAGTAAATGGCATTCCGATGTTTGCCAAGGGAACCAATCTGATACCTTCGGATGCTTTGTTGCCACGTGTCACCCGTGAGCGGTATGTCCGTCTGCTGGAAGATGTACAGGCTGCACACATGAATATGATACGTGTATGGGGTGGAGGAGTTTATGAGGACGATGCACTATACGAAGAAGCCGACAAACGTGGCATACTGGTGTGGCAGGACTTTATGTTTGCTTGTACACCTTATCCACACGATCCTGCTTTCCTGAAACAAGTATCGGAAGAAGCGGTTTATAACATCAAACGTCTGCGTAATCATGCTTCGCTGGCAATGTGGTGTGGAAACAATGAAGTAAGTGAGGGCATGAAATACTGGGGCTGGAAGAAGAAATACGGTACCGAGATATACCAGCAACTGGCAGATGGTTACGATATTTTGTTCCGTCGGTTACTGCCGGAAAAGGTTAAAGAACTCGATCCGGGCCGATTTTATCTGGAGAGTTCTCCTTATGAAGCCAATTGGGGAAGACCGAATACCTGGAAGAATGGAGATAGTCATAACTGGGGAATATGGTACGGGCAGAAACCTTTCGAAAGTCTGGATGCCGAAATACCTCGTTTTATGAGCGAATTTGGCTTTCAGTCGTTCCCCGAAATGAAGACGATACATTCCTTTGCTTCACCGGAAGACTATAACATGGAATCGCCGGTGATGAATGCACATCAGAAAAGTTCAATCGGTAATTTCCTGATAAAAAAGACAATGGGATTATATTATCGGGTTCCTGAAAAATTTGAGGACTTGGTGTATCTGGGACTTGTGTTGCAAGGACAGGGAATGCGGCAGGGAATGGAAGCTCATCGCCGGAATCGTCCTTATTGTATGGGTAGTTTGATCTGGCAGCTTAATGACAGTTGGCCGGTTGTTTCCTGGTCGGCTATCGACTATTACGGTAACTGGAAAGCATTGCATTACCAGAGCCGCCGGGCGTTTGCTCCTGTACTGGTAGATGCGGTCCGTGAGGGAGATAAATTGAAATACTATGTTATGTCGGATGTGCTGAAGACAAAGGATATTATATTGCAGATTGAATTGACGGATTTTAAAGGGAAGGTATTGCGTCGTCATCAAGTAAAAGGTGAGCTGCCGGTTAATTCTTCTGCTTTGTTCTATGAAGAGGACTGGAATAGTGCCTTTGCAGTGTGCGATACAACTACTTCGTTTATACACATGACGTTGAAAGGAGTTCATGATCGTCAGGTGCTTTCGGATGAGGTTTATTATCCGGTGCGTCCCAAGGCGCAGCATCTGCCTCAGGCAAAAATAAATTGTAAGATAAAAAAGAAAAACGGTGCTTGTGAACTGACGTTGAAATCGGACCAACTGGCACGTGATGTATTTATAGAAATACCGGTTCAGGGCGTACGCTTCTCGGATAATTTTTTCGATTTGTTGCCCGGAGTTTCCCGGAAAATACTTATAACCTCAGGTGACGGATCTCCATTGGAGGATGTTTCAGTGCATATACGTCAGCTGAGTGATATCTCATATACTGAAAACTAATTATTAATACTAACCTTTATATTTAACTTTTATGAAACCATTCTCAAAATTAAATTGCTTGGGGTTGGCGTTTGCTGGAATGTTGGTTGCGTCGTGTTCGGAAAAGCCGGCGGCTGTAGCTGATTATCAGATAGTGCCTATGCCTCTGGAGATTACAACTCCTCAACAAAGTGGCTTCCTGCTGAAAAGTGGAGAAACAATTTATTACACAGCCGGTAATGAAAAAATGAAAAAGAATGCTGAGTTTCTGGCTTCTTTTATTAAAGAACAGACCGGTATTGACCTGAAGGTACAGGAAGGTGATAAAGAAAGCGGAATTGTACTGAAACTGGGACTGGAGGCTAATTCGCCGGAAGCATACCGCTTGACTGTAGACGGTAAGAAGGTGGTGATTACCGCTCCTTCTGAAGCTGGTGTATTCTATGGTATTCAGACATTACGTAAATCGGTTTCTGTACATGAAGGAGGTGGGGCAATTGAACTGCCTGCTGTTGAAATCAATGACAGCCCGCGTTTCAGCTATCGTGGTATGATGCTCGATGTAGGTCGCCATATGTTTACCGTAGACGAGATCAAGACATACATTGATATGCTTGCTCTGCATAATATCAACCGTTTACACTGGCATCTTTCTGAAGACCAAGGCTGGCGTATCGAAATAAAGAAATATCCGAAACTGACAGAAATCGGTTCAAAACGTAGTGAAACTGTTATAGGACGTAACTCGGGAAAATACGATGGAAAGCCTTACGGTGGTTTCTATACTCAGGAACAAGCCAAAGAGATTGTTGCTTATGCTGCAGAACGTTATATAACTGTTATTCCTGAAATAGACCTTCCGGGACATATGCAGGCTGCATTGGCTGCTTATCCGGAACTAGGATGTACAGGTGGTCCGTATGAAGTTTGGCGTATGTGGGGCGTTTCTGATAATGTACTATGTGCCGGAAATGACAAAACAATTCAGTTTATTAAGGATGTGCTGGCTGAAATTATTGAAATCTTCCCGTCAGAATATATTCATGTAGGTGGAGATGAATGTCCGAAAGATAAATGGAAAACTTGTCCGAAATGTCAGGCTAGAATCAAGGCTTTGGGTATCAAAGGCGACAGCAAACATTCAAAAGAAGAATACCTGCAAAGTTATGTGATAAGAGAAGCAGAAAAGTTCTTGAATGAACATGGACGTAACATTATCGGATGGGACGAAATCTTGGAAGGTGGTCTGGCTCCTAATGCAACTGTTATGTCATGGAGAGGTGAATCCGGAGGTATTGAGGCTGCACGCCAGAAGCATAATGTTATCATGACTCCGAATACATACTTGTATTTTGACTATTATCAGGCTAAGGATACAGAAACAGAACCGTTGGCTATCGGAGGTTATTTGCCTATGGAAAGAGTATATAGCTACGAGCCAATGCCGTCTGCCTTGACTCCGGAAGAACAGAAATACATTACCGGTGTACAGGCTAATCTGTGGACAGAATATATACCTACTTTTGCACAGGCACAGTATATGGTATTGCCACGTATGGCTGCTCTTTGCGAAACTCAGTGGAGTGCTCCTGATAAGAAGAAAGATTACGAGGGATTCTTGAAGCGTACAGTGCGCCTGATGGATATTTACAAGCTGAAGGGCTGGAACTATGCTACTCATATTTTGGATGTGAAAGTCAATATTGCTCCAAATCAGGAAACAGGTAAGTTGGATGTCAGTGCATATACCGTTGACAATGCTCCGATATACTATACACTCGACGGAACAGAACCGACAGCAGCCTCTTTGAAATATGAAGATGGACTGTCAATTGACCAGGCTTGTGTATTGCGTATGACAGCAGTGCGTCCGGAAGGCAATTCACGTATTACTTGTGATACTATTTCTTTCAGTAAATCGACTGCCAAACCTATTTCTATGCTTCAGCCCATTAATAAAGCATATGAATTTAATGGGGCGCCTACCTTGGTAGATGGTATGACTGGTAACCGCAATTATAAGACTGGTCATTGGATTGCGTTTTATAAGAATGATATGGAGGCAGTTATCGACTTGAAAGAAGCAACAGAAATCAGTTCGATGACATTGCGTGCCTGTGTAGAAAAAGGTGACTGGATATTCGATGCCAGAGGTATTTCTGTTGAGGTTTCGGATGATAATAAGGCATTCAAACAGGTCGCTTCAGAGTCTTATCCGGCAATGAAGGAAACTGATCCGAACCAGATTTACGTACATACCTTGAACTTTACTCCGGTAAAGACACGTTATGTCAAAGTAAAAGCTTTGTCGGAAAAGAGTATTCCAGCATGGCATGGTGGAAAAGGTAATCCGGGATACTTATTTGTAGACGAAATTATTTTGAATTAATATAGGCTGACTATGTGTGGAAGTCCGGTTTCTGTAAAGAAGCCGGACTTTTTTAGTACGCCCAGCATGGGCGTGCGCTATAGGGTGTAAGTCCCGAACGAGCCCTGATAGTGGGAATCGTTAGCCCAAGGCAAGGGTGTCCTTCGCGAGGAGGAATCTGAAGGAAGCTGGCGGCAAACTCTCGGCTCTACGAACAGAAACTGATTATAAGGCTACATTTGGAGGACAAGTTTGCTAAACAAAATAAAGTCCTATAACTATCCGAATCCCTATGTAGTAGAATCAGAGGGTATATGAGATGAAAGCGTACGTTCTTATCTGGGGAGGTCTCACGT